>NZ_JBBKBD010000009.1:0-76943 GCF_037890055.1 Lagierella sp. ICN-221743
TTAGAATTTACGACAGCTTACGACAAATTTACGACAATTTGCTAGAAATTTATAGGCACTTATAGAGGGTTAGCAAATTGTCGTAAATGGAGAAGTACCAAAAAATAGACTTTTATAGAGATTTAGACAATTATCTAAAGTAAAGGGGATTTTTCCAACAATGAAGCCAATAGGCTTAGAAAAGGCAGAACATGGTCATATAGAGTCTTCACAAACTAAAGCTTTAAATTCAGAAAAACTTGATTTATCAAAAGTAAAAGTTGAACCTCTATTTGAAGAATTTGTTGACTTTGATACATTTGCAAAATCAGACTTCAGAGGTGTAAAGGTAAAAAACTGTGAAGAAGTTCCAAAGTCTAAAAAACTATTAAAGTTCACACTGGACGATGGAAGCGACAAAGAAAGAGTAATACTTTCAGGTATTAAAGACAACTACAGCACTGAAGAACTAGTTGGAAAAACACTTCTTGCAATCACAAACCTACCACCAAGAAAGATGATGGGAATTGATTCAGAAGGTATGATTATTTCTGCAATTTGTGAGTACGACGGAGAAGAAAAATTAAATCTAATAATGTTGGACAGTAATATTCCAGCAGGAGCAAAGTTATATTAAAGAACACGCTAATTATGAAACTGGGGTTTGTTATGAATCCTAGTTTAATTTTAGGGGTATGTATGAGATGGATAATTAGAATAATTTTATTACCGATAAGATTAGTGTTGAGTTTGCTCATAGCTTTTTTAACCTTCATATTAAGTTTGAGTACTGCGTTGTTAAGCGTAGTTTCTACTTTAATTTTTATAATTGGATTAGCTAGCATATTTCAAGGAGATAATCAAATTGTAATTGAAGCACTAATCTTAGCATTTTTATTTAGCCCATTTGGATTACCTAAATTAGGTATATATGTTATTGGATTATTAGAATTATTAAACTATACAATAAAATCTATTTAAAGAAAAATAAATATTAGACAATCGTAGACGATAGAAATCAATAATTCTGTCGTCTTTTTTATTTCAAAGAAAGGAGGTAGGATGAATTTTGATTATTTTTATAATAGGCAATCTGAAATGTATAACTTCATTAGGTTACCTATGGTATTGCTGGAAGATGGGATTTTTGAGAGCATTTCTATTAAATAAATTATTTTGAGAATAAGTTTTACTTATAAAATTACTAAAAATTACTATCTAACAAAAAAAATAAACGAGCCTTTTTTATTAAAATTCTTCTATTATATAGGCCAATAAAAAAAGAAAATTATAATATACAAGGCAACATAAGAAAGAGAAATTAAAAATATTCTCAATCTTAAAAATATTCCATTCTTTAAAAAAAGCTGGGAAATTGATTTGAATTTTCAATTTTCTATGTTATAATGAGTAAGAAGTTGATAATCAAATTCAAATAGTAATTTATTTTAATAAAATTAAAACCAGAAACGAGTGGTTAAATGCTTAGCTTAGTAATGGCGCCCTTAAATGTTAATTATAAGATTTTAAGGATTAAGTCTTTAGGAGATAGTAATGTAACTGAGTCCCACCTGGCAAGTCTTGGTTTTGTCAAAGATGCAGTTATAAAAGTTGTTAATGAGAACGATGGTAATTTAATTGTATATGTTAAAGATTCCAGAGTTGCAATCGGAAAAGATATAGCGAAAAAAATATTAGTAGAGAAGATGTAAGACTTGCAAACTTTAAGAGATGCAGTTGTAGGAAAATACTACATCGTTAAAAAAAATCAATGGTTCTGGTCCTTTGAAAAGAAGGATAATGGACATGGGAATTACAAAAAATTCAGAAATTTACATAAGGAAGGTGGCACCACTTGGCGACCCTGTGCAAATTAATATTAGACATTATGAACTTAGCATTAGAAAAGCAGATGCTGAATTAATTGCAATTGAAGAAATAGAAAAGAAGGAGGACTAAGATGGCTATTACTATTGCACTTGCCGGCAACCTCAATATTGGTAAGTCAACACTTTTTAACGGCCTCACTGGTTCCAACCAATATGTTGGTAACTGGCCAGGGGTAACTGTTGAAAAAAAGACTGGTAAGTATAAAAAATAAACACGTTTTTATATTACAATGTTATTAATAAAAATAAGTAGAAAGGAGTATTAAAATGAGTATAAAGAAGATTTCTGGATATATTTCTGCTATCATAGGTTTTTTGTTAGTGCTTGCACCAAAATTTATAACACCAGTTTGTCCTCCTATGGAAAAAGGGATGTTCATGAAATGCCATTGGATGGGAAATATGACTATGGGTATTGGAGCAGTCATTTTAGTATTAGCAATCATTCTTATTGTAGTTAAAGATTCAAAAATATCTCTAGGATTATCTATTTCAAATATAGCAATTGGTATTTTAGAGATACTAAACGCTCATGTGCTTATTGGTGGATGCATGAAAGCCGATATGGCTTGCAGAGCAAAAACCATTCCATTTTGCACATTGTTGTCAGGCATATTGGTTTTAGTTAATATTTATTATTGTATGAAAGAAAGACATTCATAATGGAATCAATAATTAAAACCGAAAATTTAAGCAAGAGTTTTAAGAGAGGTTCTAATACACTTTTTGCAGTTAAAAATGTAAACTTTACCTTGGAGGAGGGAGATTTTGTCAATATAATTGGCAGAAGTGGTTCAGGGAAGTCAACTTTTTTAAATCTTTTGTCTGGTTTATTAAAGCCGACTGAAGGTAAAATTTTTGCTAAGGGCAAAGATATGAGTGATTTTTCTGATAGAGAAATTAGCAAATATAGGAATGAAATCATAGGTTTTGTGCCACAAAGTCTAGGAACACTTCCAAATTTAAATGTTTTAGAGAATGTGTCTCTTCCTTATTATCTATTTAAAAGAGATGACTCTGCTTATGAAAAAGCAGCTATGCTTCTTGATGAGATGGGAATCTTGCATTTGAAAGATGATTTTCCTAAAAATTTATCTGGAGGAGAGCTAAAAAGAGTGCTGATAGCCAGATCTATGATTAATTCGCCGGAACTTTTGATTTTAGATGAGCCTACAAGTGATTTGGATAAAAACACTACTATGGAGATAATGGATTTATTAAAAAAAATAAATTCTAAAGGTACTGCACTTATTATAGTTACTCATGAGCTAGATATTTTAAAATATGGCAATACACTTTGCCAAATGGAAGATGGAAGTTTAATAAAAAAGGGGGATAGAGATGAATTTATTAAAGAAAAGGACTAGCATTTTCGCAATGATAGTAATCATGATTACCCTCACTTTCACGTCTGCTTTTGCAGCAGAAACAGAGTATGGTAACTGGGTTGAAGTCGCTGATGCTATGTCAGAACATTTACAAAAGGCCGTGGAAGTTTACAAGCCTGGAGATAAGGATGCTAAAAAAGCAGCCACAGATGCAATTAATGTTGCTTACTTTAAATTCTATGAGAAAATCGGATTTGAAAAAACAACTATGTCTGCAATTTCAGGCCAAAGGGGTTCAATGGTTGAACATCAATTTTACAGAGCAAAAAACTCTATCAAAGAAGATGCAGACCCAAAAGAAGTTAAAGATGAAATTGATGCACTTATAACTTATCTTCATGAAGATGCTCATACTCTTGATGGAACCTCTGGAGATTCTAAGTCCAGTGGTCAAAGTCAAGAAGATGCAAATAGCCTTTCAACAGGTCAATTGTTGGGAGAGCTGCTAAAAAGATTTGGTACATTTTTTGCAGTTCTTGGACTTACACTTCGTGAAGGGCTTGAAGCCATTTTAGTTGTAGCTGCCATTGCTGCATATTTATCAAAGACTAATAATAGAATTTATTTAAAAGGTGTATATATTGGAGCCTTGCTAGGCATTGTTTTTTCAGCAGTCCTAGCTGGAGTATTTAATATCATCGCCAATACAGTGGGAGAAGTTGAGTCTGGAATGGGACAAGAAATATTCGAAGGAATTGCGATGTTTCTTGCTGTTATCGTACTATTTTATGTATCCAATTGGATGCTTTCTAAATCTGAAGTTGAAGTTTGGAATAGATACATTAAAAACAAAGTTGAACAATCTGTTTCCAAGGGTAATTATTTTGCCTTATCTTTCACTTCATTCTTAGCAGTAGCAAGAGAGGGTGCAGAACTTATTTTGTTTTTCCAAGGTATGAGAACAGGCATTTCTGATAATCCGATGCATATGTGGATTGGACTTTTAGTTGCCGCCATAATACTTGCAATTGTATATTATTTAATTGCTAAAGTTTCTGTAAGGCTACCATTAAAACCATTCTTTACATTTACTTCTTGGCTAATGTTTATACTTTGCTTGTCTTTCTTAGGAAAGGGCATAGGAGAATTACAAGAAGCAGATGTAATTGGCAGAACTATAGTTCCTTGGATGAATGGATGGTCTGCTGAAGTTATAGGAATATACGATAGGTATGAAAATCTTATTCCACAAATTATTCTATTAGTAGTAACCATTGCTTCTGTTATTTATCAAAATAATAGAAACAAAAAAATTAGAGCTGAGCTTGAAGCCAGCCAAGAAAAAAAATAGGAGGATATTATGTTAAAAAAGAAAAGTTTATTTCTTGTTGTTATGACGCTTGTGTGTGCATTAATGTTTACAGCTTGTGGTAAAAAAGAAGATACCAATGCTAATAATACAGCTAATACTTCTACTGAAGAAAAAGCACCAGCTGAAGAAAACAAAAAAGAAACAGGAGATGCAAAAGCTGCAGCTCCAGGAGAAGATGCAGGATTTGAAGAATTTCCAATTGGCGATGACCAAACTAAAGGACCTTTAGTAATCTCTGGTGTATATTTCCAACCAGTTGATATGGAACCAGCAGGAAACTCAATTCCTAAAGAAGAAGCTGATTGCCATATTGAAGCTGACATTACAGCATCACAAGAAGGTGCGACATTAGGTTATGGTGTTGGTGATTTCGTTCCATGGTTACAAGTAAAAGCTTATTTACAAAAGGAAGGTTCAGACCATGTTCAAGAAGTAGCCTTCATGCCAATGAACGCATCTGATGGTCCACACTATGGTGCAAATGTTAAATTTGACGAAGGTGTTGGCGTTTATAAGGTAAAATTTGAAGTTACTGCACCAGGTAATGACTACTTACTACACGTAGATAAAGAAACTGGTGTAACAGGTAGATTCTGGACAGAACCACTTGTTGCAGAATGGACTGACTTCGAATGGAACGGACCACAATGGTAAAGTTTTAAAAATTTATAATATTTATAAGGGGAATTCATGTTCCCCTTATATACATTTATCGGGGGTGAAATTATTTTAAAAATTTTTATTAAAGTTATGGAGGCGGGAATAGCCTTTTCTCTAATGATTTCTTTAATGCTTGCCTATTATATAACTAAAGAAAGTAAATATAAAAAGCATGTTATTATAATTTCTTTAATTTTAGGGATAATTGCAGCAATTGTTTCAATAATTATAAGAAATATACCTAATTTTATTAATAGGACAGAATTGAATTTCTTCTCTATGGTACCCATAGTTATCTCGGTATTTTTAATATTAATTTTTATGGTATTTGAAGATAAGATAAATGCTAAAATTTATGATAATTTCATTTCAGCATCGGTTGTTGTTTATCTTGTAGGAATTTGTTTTTATTATTTACCGTATGTATTTAACCAATCAAACAAATTTGTATATTATGGCGAAAGTGCTGTTTCAACTATTGTACTTTTTAGGATTTTAGGCTTTGTTTTTGGGATAATCATGATGATTTTATCAGGACTTGCCATATATAAGTCTTCAGTTAAACTTGAAGGTAAAAACTTAAAGATTATTGTTTTTTTGAGCTTGATATGTTCAGGTATCAGCCAATTTAATATCATAATTCAAAGGTTTTATTCTAAAGGAATCATTCCTAGAAATGTTAACTTTTTTAGAGTTATTGCATTTATAGCTAATCACGAAAATGTGTTTTTATTTGCGACAATGTTAATTATGATAGCTATTCCAGTAATTTTATATAAGCAAAATATTAAAGTTAATGAAGATTATAGCAATAGGGCTCAGTTAAGAAAAATAAAGTATAGAATGAAGAATAAAAGACATTGGGCAATTTTTTTTCTTGCCGTTCTATTTATTAATACTTTTTCATTAACGGTTGGAAAGGCATATGCTAATAAGGAACAGGCCCTTTCACCACCTGAAGATTATCAAACTGAAAATGGAATGATTGTTATTCCTTTAAGTAGCTTAGAGGATATGCATTTGCACAGATATTTGTATAAGGCAAAGGATGGTGTACAAATGAGATTTTTCTGCATTAAAAAATCAGAAGGTTCCTATGGAGTTGTACTTGATGCCTGCGAGATATGTGGTCCATCTGGATATTTTGAAAGAGGCGATGATGTTATTTGTAAGTTGTGCGACGTTGTAATGAATAGGGGTACAATAGGTTTTAAGGGTGGATGTAACCCGATACCTTTCCCATACATTGTCCATGATAAAAAGATAAAGATTGCGCCAAAAGATCTTGACGCATTGTCTCATGTATTTAAGTAGGAGGGCTTATGTTTTGGAGAATAGTTAAAGGAGCGCTTTTTAGACAAAAGGGAAAGATGGTTCTTATTGCATTTACAGTTGCCCTTGGAGCTTCTCTTGCCACTTCAATGTTAAATACCATGCTCGGCGTTGGAGATAAAGTTAATCAAGAATTAAAGACCTATGGAGCAAATATTAATGTATTGCCTAAGGAAGCTTCCCTTCTTGATGATTTGTATGGCATGCAAGAAAAAGAGGGGCAGGTTCAAAAATATTTAAAGGAATCAGAACTTCCTAACATTAAAACTATTTTTTGGGCTTACAATATTGTAGACTATACGCCATATCTTAACACTTGGGTTTCTTGTAATAATGATTCTAAACATACTAAGATGGTAGGAACATGGTTTAATAATCATATGGATTTGCCTACTGGAGAATCAGTTGATACTGGTATGATTAGACTTAAAAACTGGTGGGAAGTTCAAGGCGAGTGGTTATCAGAAAATGATAGCGATTCAGTTATGCTTGGAAAGATTTTTGCAGACAGAAATGGATTTAAAGTTGGTGATGAAATCCAACTAAAAAGCAATAATTTAGACAAAAAATTAAAAGTTAAGGGTATTTTCTCATCAGGTTCTGATGAAGATTCATTTATATATTCTACTTTAAAAACAGCGCAAGAATTTGCTGGAGTTACTGGAGTTGTAAATAAAGTTGAAGTATCAGCTCTTACTACACCAGACAATGACTTAGCAAGAAAGGCTGCCAAAAACCCACTATCTTTAACTATTAAGGAATGGGAAGTATGGTATTGTACAGCTTATGCTTCTGCTATTTGTTATCAAATAACAGAAGTAATGACTGATTCTGTAGCTAAGCCAATTCGCCAAGTTGCAGAAAGTGAAGGAGATATTTTAAATAAGACTACTCTTCTTATGGTTTTAATTACAGTATTAACTTTGATTGGCTCAGGCTTTGGTATTTCTAATCTTATTACAGCATCTGTAATGGAAAGATCTAATGAAATTGGACTTCAAAAAGCTATAGGGGCGTCAAATGGAAGGATAATTTGCATAATTCTTGTGGAAATAATTTTGACAGCGATATTTGGAACAGTTATAGGTTACGGTGTTGGTCTGCTACTTACTCAGATTATTGGTCTAACAGTTTTTGGTTCAGCAATAGCTCCAACAGCTATGGTAGTTCCTATTGTAGCAATACTTATTATTCTTGTTACAATATTGGGTTCAATACCAGCTATAAGATACCTTTTGAATTTAAATCCAACGGAGGTACTACATGGCAGATAAACAAAGTAAAAATAAATTTTACTTAAAAATGATAATGACTTCCTTGGCAAGGAGACGTGCAAGAATGTTAACAGCACTACTTGCTATAGCTATGGGAGCAACAATTATTTCAGGACTTGTTACTATTTACTATGATATTCCTAGACAAATGGGTAAGGAGTTTAGGTCTTATGGTGCAAATATGTTGGTAATTCCCACTAACCCTGATAAAAAAATTACCAATGAACAGTTAGATGAAATTAAATCGTTAATTCCATCAGGAAAGCTTGTCGGTCAGGCACCCTATATTTATACAAATGCAAAAATTAATGAACAACCTTATATGCTTGCGGGTACAGATTTAAAGGGAGCGAAAGAAAATTCTCCATACTGGCTTATTGATGGTTCATGGCCTGAAAAACCTAGAGAAGTTTTAATAGGTAATGAAGTTTCAAAGGCTTTGGAATTAAAAGAGGGAGATAAAATTATTATAAATACTCCCAAAGTTAATGGAGAAGGTTCTATAGATACTAATTTTGTTGTTTCAGGAGTTGTAACAACAGGTGGTAAAGAAGAAGAACTTATTTTTATGAGTATTGATGATATTTCACAGCTTGTTAAAGACAAAAATTTTGATGTCGCAGAATATTCAGTAGAAGCTGAACAAAATGAACTTTCAAAAATAGTATCAAATATTTCACAAAAGGATGGATCTCTAACTCCACAAATGGTAAAAAGAGTTACCGCCTCACAAGATATAGTTTTGAATAAATTACAAGCTCTTGTCTTCATTGTAACGATAATAGTATTATTCATAATGATGATATGTGTATCCACGACAATGATGGCAGTTGTAACTGAAAGGCGTAAAGAAATAGGTCTTAAGAAAGCTTTGGGTGCAACAAATTCGTCAGTAATCGTTGACTTTTTAGGTGAAGGAGCATTTTTGGGGGTTTTTGGTGGACTTTTAGGTGTTGCATTAGGATATATATTTGCCAATAGAGTAAGTATTTCGGTATTTGCTAGAAAGGTAAGTTTCTTGCCTCTTTTAGTACCTATGACAATTATTGTCTGTATAGTAATAACTATAGTTGCATCTTTAATACCAGTATCTAAAACTGTTGATATTGATCCAGCTTTAGTGCTTCGTGGAGAATAGAAAGGAATTTTATGGATATATTAAAACTCGTAGACGTTTCAAAAATTTATGGTGAACTTAAAGCCCTTGACAAAATCAATTTAAGTGTAGAAAAGGGCGAATGGATTTCTATAATGGGTCCATCAGGTTCTGGTAAAACAACAATGATGAATATTATTGGTGCCATGGATAAACCTTCACTTGGCGAAGTTATTTTGGATGGTGAAGATATAGCAAAAAAATCACCTAAGGAACTAACAGTTATTAGAAGGGATAAGATAGGACTTATTTTCCAACAATTTCATTTAGTTAATTATTTAAGTGCTTTGGAAAATGTAATGATGTCACAATATTATCATTCTATGCCAGATGCACAAGAAGCAATGGAAGCTTTGGCTGCAGTAGGTCTTGCTGATAGAGCCAAGCACTTACCCAACCAATTATCAGGTGGGGAACAACAAAGAGTATGTATAGCTAGAGCTCTTATTAATCATCCTACAATACTTTTAGCCGATGAACCTACAGGAAATTTGGATGAAAAGAATGAATATATAGTTCTTGACATATTTGAAAAACTTCACAATGCAGGATCAACAATTATTGTTGTAACTCACGATCCTGAAGTCGGTGAAGAATCTGAAAGAATGATAACTCTTGAACATGGTAAAATTTCAAAAGAAGAAAAAATGAAAAGAAAAAGACCAGTTCTTGATACTGTAAAAAAAGATGAAAAACTTAAGGAGTTTATATGAGAAAAATTTTAAATGTATTAATAATTTTTTCTTTGGGGCTTGTCCTAGTTGCTTGTGGAGGAGATAAAAAAGAAGAAACTCCAAGCGTAAGCTATAAGGACGGCACATATCATGGAGAATCTGCCAAAGATGAAAGAGGTGGACTTGTAAAGGTGGATATAACCGTTAAAGACAATAAGATTGAATCTTGCACAATGCAAAACATTGATGGAGATGGAAAAGAAAAGGATGAATCTTATGGTCAAAGCCAAAATGAAGGACTATATAAGATAGCCCAACAAGCTATAAATCTTTCAAAGTCATACCCAGATAGATTAGTGGAAAAAGGAAATCCTGAAGGAGTGGACGTTATTTCGGGGGCAACAGAAACTTACAAGCAATTTATAGACGCTTGCAATAATGCTCTTGATGGTGCAAAATAATGAAAGATTTATACACAAGTAATTTAGCAAAAAAAAATATAGAAAATAAGAAGACAAGATCAATTACCTTGATTTTTCTTGTAGGAATTTTAACTTTTATTTTATTCATGTCATCATTTATAATTTTTTCTCTTAAAAATGGCATGAAATCTTTATCAGATAGGATGGGAGCAGACATTATAGTAGTTCCAGAAGGTTATGATTCTAAAATTACAGGTGCAATATTAAGGGGAGAACCTAATACATTTTTTTTTGACAAGGACATATTAAGTAGAGTAAAAAAAATATCAGGTATAGAAAAAGCTTGTGGCCAAGTTTATCTAGCTACACTTTCTGCTGGATGCTGTTCTTTTCCCATTCAAGTTATAGGAATTGACTTTTCTGATGACTTTAGCGTTAAACCTTGGCTTGAAAAACAGATTAAAACTCCAATTAAAGCTGGGCAAGTTGTTGTAGGTGCTAACATTGTGGGGGATATTAATCATAAGGTTAAATTTTTTAATCAAGAATTTGATATAAGAGGTAGGCTTGCAAAAACTGGCATGGGTTTTGATAATTCAGTTTTTATGACAATAGAAGAAACTCATAGATTAGCCAAGGAATATGAAAAGATAATTAATCATCCGGTGGCAAAAAAAGATGATATATCTTCTATTTTAGTAAAAGTTGAAAAAAACAAAGATCCTAAAACAATTCAAAAACTTATTAAAGAAGAATTTAAAAAAGAAAAAGTGTATCCTTTATTGCCAAGAAAAATAATGACAGAAGTTTCAGATTCAGCAAAAAATATGCTTGTGTATGTGTATATATTGATAGCTTTGATTTGGATACTAGCTTTCTTTATTTTAAGTCTTGTAAATACCTTATCAGTTAAGGAAAGGAAAAGAGAATTTGCAACCATAAGGATATTAGGAGCAACAAAGAAAAAACTCAGTGAAGTAGTTCTTGTTGAATCTATGCTAATTAATGGTACAGGTGCAGTCATAGGTTCTGTGCTTTCCTTTGTTTTAAGTATAACTTTCAATAATGTATTTTCATCACTTTTGAATATGCCTTTTTTAAGACCGAATATATTTCTTATGATTTTAATGTTAATAATAGTAATAATTTTGGGAACCTTGTTAGGACCAATATCTTCAATTATTGCTATTAATAAAATAAATAAAGTAGAATTATTATTGATGCAAAGAGATAATGATTAAAATAGGCTATTTGTCAAATTTTGGGGAGACTTGTTAACTCGAGTCTCTCTTTTCATTTAAAAATCAATACTTAAACGCTAATAAAAGATAAAAACTAAAATAACTAAAAAACCATTAAAAATAAACATAGCAAATAAGACTCCTAGGGGTTTTGCGAAATTTTCCCATTTTCTTATCCCTACTTACAAGCAATATGGTTTTAGTGCTAAAAATACACCTGAAAAAGAAATAGCTAAACTGACCAATACCGAAAAGATCACCCCTAATTTTTTTGAAATTATAAAGCTAAAAGGGATTTGCCACATGGTTGTAACAAACACGACTATAATCCCTAAAAATATTGAAGCAATACTTAATTGCTTAATTTGATTAATTCCAAACAAACTAAAAATAAATTGTATACAAACCACAGCAACACTTAATAGAAAACAGGAAAGAAGAGCATATCCTAATACAACCAAAAGTTCAGAGCTCCATATTTTTCCTTGAGAAACTGGTAGACAACGGATTGCACGAAGTCCGTGCTTTCCGTTATCTATATTAACAGCTGTTGCACTGATTAATGCGAATGTGGCAGGTAAAAAAACTACATAGTACCAGTTGAATAAATTCAAGGAAAAATAACCTTGTTGAACAATAGCCATTAGTGCTAAGCAAAGAGGACTAGCAATAGCAATTCTTCTTGTTGCAGTTCTTTTTGTTTTCAAGAACTCGGCCATTAATATAGTTGAATTACTCATTGAAACCTCCTTGCTGATTACTAATAACTTTCATAAAAAGTTGCTCCAAATCCATTTTTGAATCAAATGCACCTTGATAACATAAATGTCCTGATGCAATGATTCCAATATGATCTGCAATATGTTCGACTTCAGATAAAATATGAGAAGACAGAATTACAGTAGTTCCTTGTTGTGAAAAACCTCTAATAAGTTCTCTCAATTCCTTTATTGCAATGGGACGATCTAGATTTTGATAATGGTCTTATAAATGTAAATAGAACTTTGGTATATTATAGTAAAGGTAAAGGATTAAACAATAGATATGCTATTAATACACCGAAGACAGAATCAGGTAAGCGAAGTATTCCTATGGTTCAAAAAGTAAAAGATGCTTTTCTTATAGAAAGAGAGTTACAAAAGACTTTTGGAATCGAATGTTGTGATTCAATCGATGGATTTAAAGACTTTGTATTTTTAAACAGATTCGGAAAGGTTCACAATAATGGAACACTTAATAAAGCTTTAAGAAGAATTGTTAGAGATTGCAATTTAAGTATAATGGATAAAAATATATCGAACTCTAATGATATTCTATTAGTTCCACATTTAAGCAATCACATTTTCAGACACACCTTTACTACAAGGCTTAATGAACAAAATATAAATACAAAAGCAATGCAGTCTATTCTAGGTCATTCTGATATTAGTACAACAATGGATATATATGTAGATGCAACAGAAGATTTTAAGATAGAACAGATGGGAGAATTTGAAAAAGCGATGAAATTTATATTTTAGAATTTACGACAGCTTACGACAAATTTACGACAATTTGCTAGAAATTTATAGGCACTTATAGAGAGTTAGCAAATTGTCGTAAATTGAGAAGTACCATAAAATAGACTTTTATAGAGATTTAGACAATTATCTAAAGTAGAGGGGATTTTCCCAACAATGAAGCCAATAGGCTTAGAAAAGGCAGAACATGCCCATGTAGAACATTCAAAAAATGCAACAGTGAATTCAGAAAAACTTGATTTATCAAAGGTAAAAGTTGAACCACTATTTGAAGAATTTGTTGACTTTGATACATTTGCAAAATCAGACTTCAGAGTTGTAAAGGTAAAAAACTGTGAAGAAGTTCCAAAGTCAAAGAAACTATTAAAGTTCACACTAGATGATGGAAGCGACAAAGAAAGAGTAATTTTTTCAGGTATTAAGGACAACTACAGCGCTGAAGAACTAGTTGGCAAAACACTTCTTGCAATCACAAACCTACCACCAAGAAAGATGATGGGAATTGACTCAGAAGGTATGATTATATCTGCAATTTGTGAGTACGATGGAGAAGAAAAATTAAATCTAATCATGTTGGATGAAAATATTCCAGCAGGAGCAAAATTATATTAAATGTAAAAAAGGCCCATGTCAAAAAATTGATAATGGGTCTTTTTTAGAAATTTACAAAACACATAATTATATATTTCTGATATAATTAGAGAACAATAAAAATTTTAGGAGGAAGGAAAATGATAGACAGAATAAAACTAGCCTATTCTAACAATAGGAACATTATTAAAATAATAAGATATATATTCTTGTCTTTTGTGTTTTTGTTTATAACCTGGTTTTTTGATGTTAAACATCCATACCTAAAAGCAGAAATGCCAGAAATATTATTGTTGACACCAGAAGTAACTTCATCTTTTTTATCTAATTTAACGGGGACTTTTCTAACGGTTTCCACTTTTACTTTGACTACAATTTTAACGGTTTTAAATAAGTATTCAGGGTCATTTTCACCTAGAATAGTTCAAGATTTTATAGATAAGCCAAATGTATTAAGTCTTTTTGGAGTTTTCATTGGAGGTTTTTTCTATACAGTACTGTCCTTATTTATGATTCAAAATTTAGATAGCGAAACGAAATTAATTTCAGGAACCCTTGGAATATTTTATGCCATTGCCGCAATGATATCATTTATTTTATTTGTTAAGAGAGTTCTATCTGATATAAAGGCAGAAAATGTAATAGAAAACATATATAACAATGCTGATAAATTAATTGTAAAGGAATCTGAAAAGAGAAAAATAGCTGAAAGATTTGATAGTGGTGACTGGGATGAAACTTATAAAATCTATGCCAACGATTCTGGTTACTTATATGGAATAAATGCTGACAAACTACTTAGCCTTATAGAAGATAACAAGTATGAAATTATTATAAACAAGAGAATTAATGACTATGTATTAAAGGGTATGTATATAGCTAAACTTAACTTATTAAAAGATTTGGATATGGACCAAGAGGAAAAAGATAAGTTCTTTGAAAAAATTTCCTCTAATATCTTAATAAATATCAAAAAAAATGATACCAAGGACTATCACCATGAACTTACAAATTTAGTAGAAGTTTCTCTAAAAGCATTAAGCCCAGGAATAAACGATCCTAATACAGCATCAGAAGCTATTATTAAAATAGGCATACTTTTAGGAAAGTTATTTTCGTCAGAAAACTTTTACCAAATTTTAGAAGAAGATGAGAACGCAAAAATAATTTATAATAATTATTCTGCAAAGGAAGAACTTCAACTATCATATAATCAGATTTTATTCTATGGAAAGTCCGACCCAGAAATTGCCAAAACAGTTTTAAACAGTATTTACATGGTTTATCTTGTAGCCGACAATTCTTTACATAGAGAAATTGAAATGTTTTTTAATTATTGCTATAACCTTTGTAAGGAAACTATGGACAACCAAAGCTATATAGACCAACTTGATGAAATATATAAAGATTTTGAACAAAAAAAAGATGATTCCATGGATAAAGACATAAATAAAGAGGACTAACATTTGGAATGAAAAATTTTAGAAGATTTAGAAATAGAATATTAGCACTTGAATAATATACAAGAACTGAATAAAAGAATTAGCTTTTAGGAAAATAATCCTATAGGCTTATTAAGTGACGCTAAAAACAAGTAGAAAGTGACTATTCAAATAGGTCTTTTAAAAGTAAGTGAATAATGATGTATAAATAAGAGGAGATGCCAACTTTATAGGTTAGCATCCCCCAATGGATTCTTTAGAGCCAATAAAAAAAGACGGTAGAAAACCTATCGTCTTTTTGTCTAAATTTTATTTTCAATAATAATTTTTTATTTGTAATTTTGCCCTAAACCACAAGGTTAAAAACCTAATCTTTTAAGAAATCATTTTTTATTAATATCTACGTATTCATCAAAGGCGTCTTCACCAATATTTTCAATCTCTTTAGGTATATAAACTTCGAAGATTCCATTGTAGGAAAAAGCTTTAGCTCCTATAGATTTTATACTCCATGGTAGGTTAAGAATTCCTATCTTATTAAAACTAAAAGCCCCTTCTCCTATAGATTTTACACTATTAGGTATTGTAAGGGTTTCAATTTTATTATCCCAAAAAGCGTCTTCTTCAATTTCTTCAACTCCCATGGGAATATTTATTTTTTCAATACCTCTATCACTAAAAGAATCGAAGCCAATAATTTTGACTGGAATTCCTTCAATTTTTTTTGGTATTGTTATTTCTTTGCTAGAGCCTAAATATTTAACTATAGTTCCAGTATTTCTATCAAAGTCAAATTCGGATGGAGGTGTTTCAGAGATTTTGTTATTTTTATTATGTCTACCTTCCTTATTTTCTAGGATTTTCTTAATTTTGAAATCTACATCAGGATCAAAAGCCTGGTCCCCAAACCCATAAATGGATTCAGGAAGATAAACCTCCTTGAGTTTATTTGATTCAAAGGCAGAGCCGCCTAGAGATTTTAAGTTTTCAGGAAGGTGGAGGTTTTCTATTTTATTCTCAGAAAAAGCAGAGTATCCAATGTATTCAATTCCATCAGGTAGATTTAAGTCCCTGATTTTATTATTCTTAAAAATACAGCATCCAATATATTCAATTCCATAAGGCAGAGTCAAGTCGCTAATCTGATTGTTTTTAAAAGCAGAATTTTCAATATATTTTAAATTTTCAGGCAAGTGTAGGCACTCTATTTTGTTATCCTCAAAAGCCCACGCTCCAATTTCTTCAATTCTATCAGGCAGAGTTAAGTCCCTGATTTGATTGATTTGGAAGACGTGTTCTCCAATAAATTTTATGCCTTTAGGCAGGTGGATTTTTTCAATTTTATTATTTTTAAAAGCCCCTTCTCCAATGTGTTCAACCCAATCAGGTAGATATAATTCACTGATTTTATTATTATTAAAAGCATACCATCCGATAGATTCAATTCCATCAGGCAAAGTTAAATCCCTGATTTGATTGATTCGGAAGGCATGTCCTCCAATAGATTTTAAGCTTTCAGGCAGGTGGAGTATTTCTATCTTATTATTATAAAAAGCTTCTTCTCTAATTTCTTCAATCCCAAAGGGAATATTTATTATCTCAATGCCAATATCATTAAAAGAACTGGGACCAATAATTTTGACTGGGACTCCATCGATTTTTTCAGGTATTATTATTTCCTTGCTAGTTCCTAAATATTTAACTATAGTTCCAGTATTTTTATCAAATTCAAATTCAGATGAAGGTGTTTCAGGGATTTCGGTGTTTTTATTTTTATCTAGGTCTAGACCTAGGCTTAATATGATAATTTCCAGAGTATTCCTAAAGGCGTCCTTATTAAGATGGAGAGGTAGATTATAAATTATATCATTTACTAATAGTTTTCTATCATTTATATCCAAAGACTCTAGTGTCTTAATTTGAATTAGAATATTTTCTTTTTCTAAAAGCCTTATTATAGAATACTCTTCAATACTTGGACCTAGGTCTAGGACATAGGCAGATAGGCTGCCAGAGAAAAAAACTTCTTTCCCAAAGTTTTTGTAAATATATTCCAGACATGATCCTAGCTCTCTAAATGTATCGGGTTTTTCATTAAATTTGTTTGTCATCCTATCCTCTTTTCTATTTTAATAATATTAAAATTTTTAGAAGTATTAATTGCTAACAATAAATGGGAATAATTCTAATTCAATTTACCAAAAAATCTTATTAAAAAATGATTTCTTTTTTAATTTCACAAAAGGATCAAAAGCCTTGTCCGCAAACCAATAAATGGATTCAGGAAGATAAACCTCTTTGATGTTATTATCAATAAAAGCACCATCCCCGATAAACTCAATTTCATCAGGCAAGCTTAACTTGTGGATTCGATTATTCTCGAAAGCAAACTTATCAATAAACCTTAGATTTTTAGGCAGACTAAGATGCTCTATTTGGTTGTAAATAAAAGCGCATTCTCCAATGGATATGACTTTATCAGGCAAGGTCAATTCATTCAACTTATTACTATCGAAAGCCCAGCCCTCAATTAATTTTAAGTTTTTAGGTAGAGTCAGTTTTTCTATATTGTTTTCAACAAAGGCAGCTTTTCCAATACTTTCAATATTATCAGGTAAAGTTAATTCGCTGATTTGATTATCGTAGAAAACAGTTTCTTCAATAGAATTTAAATTTTTAGGCAGACTTAACTTTTCTATCATGTTTTCAGAAAAAGCATTCTCTCCAATATGTTCAATGCTATCAGGCAAACTCAATTCGCTTATTTGATTACTATTGAAAGCGGAAGAAAGCGGACTCTCCAATGTATTTTAAGCTATTGGGCAGGTTAAAACTATCTATCTTATTTTCAGCAAAAGCGCAGTCTCCAATATATTCAATACCTTCAGATAGTTTAAGCTTTTTGATTTGATTAAGGGAAAATGCCATTTCGTCAATTGCTTTTAGGGATTTGGGGAAATCAATAATTTCTATATTGTTACCAGCGAAAGCATAACCCTTTATATATTCAATACCGTCAGGTAAAGTGAGCTTACCAATTTCCATATTAGTAAAAGCAAAGTCGCCAATAATTTTGACTGGGACTCCATCGATTTTTTCAGGTATTATTATTTCCTTGCTAGTTCCTAAATATTTAACTATAGTTCCAGTATTTTTATCAAATTCAAATTCAGATGAAGGTGTTTCAGGGATTTCGGTGTTTTTATTTCCATCAAGGTCTACACCTAGGCTTAAAATGATAATCTCCAGAGTGCTTTTAAAGGCGTCCTTATTTAGGTGGATAGGGAGCTTGTAAATTATATCGTTTAATAGTAGGTTTCTATCATTTATATCCAAAGACTCTATTGTTTCGATTTGATTTAGGATATTTTCTTTTTCTAAAAATCTTATTACAGAATACTCTTCAATACTTGGACCTAGGTCTAGGACATAGGCAGATAGTCTACCAGAGAAAAAAACTTCTCTCCCAAAATTATTGTAAATATATTCTAGGCATGGTTTTAGCTCTCTAAATGTATCGGTTTTTTTATTAAATTTGTCTGTCATACTATCCTCTTTTCAATTTTAAGATTATTATAAATTTTAGAAAGATCTATTTGTTAACAGTTAATAGAAATAATTCTAAATCAATTTACCAAAAATCTTATTAAAGAATGATTTCTTTTTTATTTTCACATCAGGATCAAAAGCCTTGTCCACAAACCCATAAATAGATTCAGGAAGATAAACCTCCGTGAGCGTATTTGATTTAAAAGCATCCTCGCCAATAAATTCAACACCATCAGGCAGAGTTAAGTTGCTGATCTGATTTTTCTCAAAAGCACCAAATTCAATAGATTTCAAACTCTCTGGTAGGTGGAGGTTTTCTATCTTATTATTATTAAAAGCATACTTTCCAATAAATTCAACTCCTTCAGTTATAATCAATTCGCTGATCTTATTGTTCATAAAAGAACCAAATTCAATAAATTTCAAGCTTTTAGGCAAGTGTAAGCGCTCTATTTTATTATATGAAAAAGTTGATGTTTTGATAGATTCAATACCATCAGGCAAAGTCAAGTCCCTGATTTGATTGTTCCTAAAAGCAGAACCTCTAATAGATTTTAAGCTATTAGGTAGCAACAATGTTTCAATTTTGTTATTAGAAAATGCCCTTTTTCTAATTTCTTCAATTCCCATTGGAATATTTATTTTTTCAATTCCAATATCTTTAAAAGAATCGGAACCAATAATTTTGACTGGGATTCCCTGGATTTTTTCAGGTATTGTAATTTCCTTGCTAGCACCTAAATATTTAACTATGGTTCTAGTATTTTTATCAAAGTCAAATTCTGGTGGAGCTACTTCAGCGATTTTTGTGTTTTTATTTTGATTACCCTCGTTATTTTCTAGCGTTTTCTTAACTTTTGTATATACTTCACTATCAAAAGCACCGTTCCCAAACTCATAAATGGATTCAGGAAGATAAACCTCCTTGAGTTTATTTGATTTAAAAGCACCCTCTCCAATAGATTTTAAGCTCCCAGAGAGGTTCAAATTTTCTATTTTATTGTTAGAAAAAGCATACTTTCCAATAGATTCAACTCCATCAGGTAGATTTAATTTTCTAATCTGATTATCACTGAAAGCTGAGTATTTTATAGATTTTAAACTCTTAGGCAAAAGCAAGTGCTCTATTATGTTATTTGAAAAAGTAGACTTTTCAATATATTCGACTCCACTAGGTAGAGTTAATTCACTAATTTGATTGTCAATAAAAGCAAATCCTTCAATAGATTTTAAGCTTTCAGGTAAGTGTAGGTGCTCTATTTTGTTATTAGAAAAAGCATACTTTCCAATAAATTTAACACCATCAGGTAGATTTAAGTCTCTGATTTGATTATGGCTGAAAACAGATTTTCCAATAGATTTTAAGCTATTAGGCAGCAACAATGTTTCTATTTTATTATAAGAAAAAGCAGATACTCTAATATATTCAACCCCATAAGGTAGATTTAATTCGCTTATTTGATTATCGCTGAAGGCCGCTCGTTCGATAGATTTCAAGCTATTAGGTAGCAACAATGCTTCTATTTTATTATAAGAAAAAGCAGACTTTCCTATATATTCGATTCCATCAGGCAGAGTTAAGTCCCTGATTTGATTACTCTTGAAAGCATCATCTCCAATAGATTTTAAGCTATTAGGTAGCAACAATGTTTCTATTTTGTTATTAGAAAAAGTTGCTGATTTAATATTTTTAATTCCATCAGGTAGAGTTAAGTTCCTGATTTGGTTGTCCTCAAAAGCATGTCCTTCGATAGATTTTAAGCTTTCAGGTAAGTGTAGGCGCTCTATTTTGTTATTAGAAAAAGCAGAGTATCCAATAGATACAATTCGATTAGGGAGAGTCAGTTCATTGATTTTATTATCACGGAAAACATGTCCTCCAATAGATTTTAAGCTTTCAGGCAGGTGCAGTTTTTCTATTTTATTATGAGAAAAAGCCGATGATCTAATATATTCGATTCCATCAGGCAAATCTAATTCGCTGATTTGATTATTACTAAATGCTAAATTCCCAATAGATTTTACACTATTAGGTATAGTAAGGGTTTCAATTTGATTATTCTCGAAAGCCCAAGATCCAATCTTTTCAATTCCAAAGGGGATATTTATTTTCTCAATGTCAATATTTTTAAAAGAAGAATTACCAATAATTTTGACTGAGACTCCCTGGATTCTTTTAGGTATTGTTATTTCCTTGCTAGCACCTAAATACTTAACTATGGTTCCAGCATTTTTATCAAATTCAAATTCTGATGGTGGTATGGTATTCTTTCCATCAAGATCTAGACCTAGGCTCAATACGATAATTTCTAGAGTACTTCTAAAGATGTCCTTATTTAGGTGGATAGGGAGCTTGTAAATTATATCGTTTACTAGGAGATTTCTTTCATTTATATCTAAAGATCCTATTGTTTCGATTTGATTTAAGATGTTTTTTTCTTCTAAAAGTCTTATTACAGAATACTCTTCAATACTTGGACCTAGGTCTAGGACATAGGCAGATAGTTTACCAGAGAAAAAAACTTCTTCCCCAAAGTTATTGTAAATATATTCTAGACACGGTTCTAGTTCTTTAAACCTATTTGCTTTCATCTCTTTATTCCTCCGAATTTTAGGGCAAGAAAAATAGTTCCTGTTTTGTCCCTGGATCATATTTATTTATATTATTATATCAAAGAGCTGGATAGTTTACTAAAATATTGGGTGATAGAATTCAGTGCTTATTATAATTTCATCAGAATCTCATATAAAAGACTAATTGATTAAAAATTTGAAATGTTATATAATATTTGTCAAATGGTAGGTATATAATTAAATTAATTTGTAAATTTTAAATTGATTTTAATTAAATATTACAGTGTGGATTTTTTTGTATATATCTTATAAAAACTCGTTGCTAGGAGGGAAAATGGACAAATTAAAAAATGGGCAAGTACTCCGTACTGATAAAGATGTCAGTGTGACGGTAAAAAAAGAGCTGGGATCTGGTGGTCAGGGTACTGTATACCTAGTAGATTATGATGGCAAAGATATGGCCTTAAAATGGTTCAAGAAATCTACTATTTCAAATGGAAGAAAGTTTTATGACAACTTGCAAAATAATATAAAAAATCCTAGTCCTGGTGAGGGATTTTTATGGCCAAAAGATTTGACCCAATATGATTCAGAAGACAAAGAAGCTAGTTTTGGCTATATCATGGATTTAAAACCTGATTCTTATGATGATTTTTCTGAATATCTATTGGGAAAGAAAACCTTCTCATCCATAGAGGCGCTTATAAATACAGGTCTAAATATTACCGAATGTTTTATGCTTTTACACAGGGCAGGTTATAACTACCAAGACCTTAATGATGGAAACTTTTTTATAAACTTTGATACTGGTGATGTTTTAATTTGTGATAATGACAATGTTATGGGCCATGGCTATAACTCAGGGGTAATGGGAAAGCCAAGGTATATGGCGCCAGAAGTTGTAGTTGGAAAAAAACCACCAGATAAACAAACGGATAGGTATTCACTATCAGTAATTTTGTTTTTGTTATTTTTTGCAAACCACCCACTAGAGGGAAAGGCCTCTTTATTAGATTTAACTACAGAAGAAGATGAGATTAATATTTATGGGAAAAATCCGATTTTTATAATGGATCCTAAAAATTTCTCTAATAGGCCAGACCCAGCCATACACAAAAACGTAGGCAGAAAATGGGGAGCATATCCTGAATTCTTTAGGCAGGCCTTTATAGATGAGTTTTCACAAGATAAGTTATTGATGAAGGCCAATAGAAGGCTTGAGAGTGAGTGGCTAGATATATTGATGAAGCTAAGAACAGACCTTATCACTTGCTCATGTGGCAGGGATTCATTTGTTGATTATAGTGGCAATGGAGTATGCTCTTGTGGCAATAAACTAAAGGTACCACTTAAATTAGAAATCAATAATATAAAAATCCCGGTATATCCAGGTGTAAAACTTTACAAATACCATACAAGCGATACTAGCGAGGACTATAAAACTGTTACAGGCGAAGTTGTTAGAGCAAAAAACAATCCAAAACAACTTGGACTTCATAATAAGTCTGGTTCTGCTTGGTATCTAAAGTATGAAGGCATGGAACAAAGGTCTCTAGAAGATAAAAAGGTAGCAAGAATTGTGACTAACTTAGAGGTTGACTTTGACGGTGGAAGAAAAGGAATATTTAATAAATAAGGAGAAAAATTATGGATGATTTTTTACTCAATGAAGAAATACCTAGAAAGATGATGGTTCTATTTTTTTTAATAGACACCTCGGGATCGATGGACGGTACAAAGATAGGAGAGGTTAACTCAGCAATTGAAGAAATACTTCCTGAGTTGGCAGACATTTCTGATTCCAATCCTGATGCAGAAGTCAAGTTGGCTATACTTTCATTTGATAATGAGGTACGATGGATAACTCCTGAAACAGGTCCAGTAGACCCGGCTGTCTATGTGTGGAGAGACTTAGATGCCTTTGGACTTACAAATATGGGAGCAGCCTTTGAGGAGCTAGAATCAAAACTACATGCTGACAAGTTTATGAAATCAGCAACATCCTCCTACGCCCCAGTTATATTTTTGATGTCTGATGGAGTTCCAACAGATGGAGATGAAAAATTCCTATCAGGGCTAAATAAATTAAAGGCTAATAAATGGTTCAAATCAGGTATAAAGGTAGCTCTTGGTATAGGAGAAAAAGCGGACCTTGATGTCCTAGAGTCCTTTACTGGTAACAGAGAAGCTGTGCTTCAAACAAATAATGTCAAACACTTAAAGTCTATGATACAATTCGTGTCTGTAACTTCATCACAAATAGCTAGCCAATCTGTATCTGGCGGTATAAAGGAAGATGGCACTGTCAAAACAAAACAAGAACAAATCCAAGAGCAAATCCAGGATTTTGTTACAGACAACCTAGATGGTCTAGATGACGATGAATGGGATATCTAAAAGCTATGGCTGGGTTCTATTCATATTCCTATACAACTTTAGGAGGAAGTCATAAGAAAAGAAACAAACCATGCCAAGACTCTTCATCTGATTATACATGTGATGAATTCGCTATAATAGCTGTATCTGATGGCCATGGATCATCCAAGCATTTTAGGTCAGATATAGGGTCTGAGTTTGCAGTAAAGGCTAGTATAGACGAAGTGAGGAAACTAATTGAAAATGATTTTGAACTTGCAAACTTCAAAGAAAATTCTTCTAAAATAATTGAAGAGCTCATAGGAGCTGTATATAAAAGATGGATAGATGATATATCAAACCATATGACAGAAAATCCTTTTACTGAGGAGGAAATACCAAAAGACCTAGACAAGTCTACAAGAGAAAAGTTTTTTGGGACTCTTTATCCAAACTATTATATTTCAGCCTATGGTGCAACCCTCATGCTAGGTCTAATGGCAGATGAATATTACTTTGCCTTTCACATAGGTGATGGCAAGGCTGTGTTTTTGTATGAAGATGGAAAGATAGACCAATCCATACCTTGGGATGAGGCTTGCTATATAAATGTAACCACATCATTATCTGATTCAAATGCTGTAGATAATTTTAGATATTGTTATGGATATAAGACTGATGGTGAAAAATTTGTAGAAGTTGGAGTAGAAAAAAACGGAAAAACTAAAAAAGCCCAAAGTGTAATTGATAATTTGCTTTCAAATGATAATCAAGGCCCAGTGTCTATAGAAAATGTACCAGAAGGTAAAAATAGAAAAAAAACTGAAAATATAAAACCAAGACTTATGGCTATTTTTATGGGCTCTGACGGAGTTGATGACTCCTATAGGGTCGGAGACAATGAAAAAAGCCTGAAGAATCTTTATAGGAATGTCTATTTGACCTTGATGAAAAAAGAAAAAATTGATGAAGCGAAAGAATCAATATACCAGGTTGCTGATAAATTTGCTGAGTCAGGTAGTCAAGATGATGTTTCTATGGCGGGCTTGGTTAGGGTTGAAAAAAATGATGAATTGATAGATCTTTTTCATAAGCAATACCTAGAGGCAAGACAGGCTAAAGATTTAGAAAGAAAAAATGAAGAGCTGGAAGTAAAGTCTTATCATCTTTCTCAACTAGAAGGCCTTTATAATGAGAAAAACTCTGAATATACCAAAAGCAAAGATGCTTTAAATAGAAATATTGAGGATAACACAATAAAAATCAGAGAAATAAAAGAGTCATATAGGAACTTTGTCAAAAAAAATGAAAAAGATAAGGCTCAAGAGTGGGAAAAATATAATGATTTTCTATTAAAGATGTCTGAACAAATCAAAGAAAAAAATCGAGAAATAGAAAAATATAAACAAGAAAAAGACCAAGAAGTAGATGACGGTCAAAAAGCCTTAGAGATAAAATATTTTGACGGTGGAGATATTCTAAGCCTAAAGGTACTAGCGGGTCTAAGCAAGTATAAAAGCTCTAATTTGTTCTATATTTCACCAGACGAAAAAAGATATAAGAAAAACATGAAGGCCATTACCGCCTACAATAAAAAAATAAAAAAAAGAAAAGATGCTTATGATTCTAAAGTAGAAGAATTGGAGGAAAAAGACAATGCCTTTCGAAAAAACTCTGAAGAAAAGATTTCAGACCTAAAAGAAGAACAAGATAAAGCTAAGGAAAAATTAAGCTTACTTATGGAAAATGAAGCTAAAGATATAGAGGCTCTAGAAGAAAAAATAAATAAGCTTAAAGATGAAATAGCGACTTTGAGAGTTACATCAGAAAATTAGAAAAAATTATAGGGGTTATTATGGATAAGGAAAAAGCCATTGACATGATAGCAAAGGACATGTCGATAAGTAAAGAAGATGCGCAGAGAATGTATGAAAACATGGGAAGCTTCTCCGATGGGTTAAAAAAAGTAGTTATGGATTATTTCAATGGAGAGAAAAAAAACTATAGCTATAAAGGAGTATCCATAAAGGATATAATGGAAAAGGAAAATGCATCCTATTTAAATGCGATTTTTTCAATGGACTTATTGATGAAAAATCCAGAAATGCTACAATTTTATGATAAGTTTACTTTCAAAAAAGATAGGGTTATAGGTAAAAATGATTGATTTTAATTCTCTGAGTAAACAAAATTGGCAAAATATGACCTATGACCAAAGGTTAGATTTCTATCAAAGGCTAGAAAATACTATGGCTGCTAGTCAAAATAGGCCAGCAAGGCTTGTGGCACCTGTAAATATGCCGCAAAAAAATATAGCTGGTTATTATTCGGCAGCAGATCCTAGTAAAATCGCCATCAATAAAAGTTTGATTATGCAAGATGATAGGCGCTATGACAACTGCGATACAATTATCCATGAGGGTAGACATGCCTTCCAGGATGATTGCATAGTTGGCAGGGCCTATATTGGAAATATTGATGATGTAAACAAAATTAGCGATTGGCAAAAAAATTTTGACCAATACCAAGAGCCTAATGGTATGAATTCTGATGTCAAATATAGGTTTCAACCAGTTGAAATAGATGCATATGAATATGCTAATAATGAGTTTGACAAGATGAGTCAAAATGTCAAAGATATGGACCTTTACGATTATAAACATACCAGGAACATGGAAAATAATTACTATAGGCTAAAGGCAGAACAGGTCTATGGAAAAAACTATGAAGAGAAAATTAAAAATGAAATAAACTCTTCCTATGAGCAAAAATATAGAAACAATTATAATAAAGACCAGGATTTTGATTTTTTATCTGACAGGGAAGATAGGCAAAATAACATCCAGCCAAAGGCTAATGAGCAAGACAAGGGTCAGGATAAAGATTTTGGCCAATCTTATGGTTTATAATAGGAGCATGTGATGTCTTTTAAAATTTTATACGGGTCTAGTGTTGCCTATAATCCGATTGTAACAAATAACAATTCGAATTTTCTAAAATTTGATGGAGAAAAAGATGGAAAGAGGGCGAGCTTTACTATGTCTGAAGACCAATTATCCAAGCATTTACTCATGCTTGGATCAACTGGTTCCGGCAAGTCCACCCTTTTTTTTCATATAATAAAACAAATCAAATCCCAAATGACAAAAGACGATGTTATGATCATTTTTGATACCAAGGGAGACTATATACAAAGGTTTTTTGAAAATGGTGATTTGTTTATAGATAATATTACAGACACATCTTCAAAATGGAACATTTTTAGGGATATTTTAGCAGACGGTTCAGACGATGAACATATAAAGCAAAATTGCAATGAAATTTGTAAGTCACTTTTCAAGGAGAGGGTCAAAAATACAACTAATGCCTTTTTCCCAAATGCTGCTAGTGATGTTTTATCTTCTATATTATTATCCTTAACTAGGGCAGGTATCAAAGACAAGAATATCAGAAAAAAGATGTTTTATAACAATGAACTGAGAATCCTCTTAGATTCTTGTGATGAAAATAAGGTTAAAGCAATGCTATCTAACCACAAAGACTTGGTAGCAGTCAATTCTTATATTTCCTATCCTGGTCCACAAAGTCAGGGCGTACTTTCAGAAATGTTTTCTGTAGTTAGAGATATATTTGTGGGAAACTTTGCTAAAAAAGGCAATTTTTCTATAAGGAATTTTGTCAGAAACAAGGGAGGAAAAACTTTGTTTATAGAATATGATTTGGCTAAGGGCAATTCCCTGACTCCTCTATATAGGCTATGTTTTGACCAGGCCCTCAAAGAAGCAATGTCTAGAAATCAAAAAAACGGCAATGTTTATTTGATTTGTGATGAATTTAAGCTTATACCTTTACTAGAGCATATAGAAGATGGTGTCAACTTTGGTAGAAGTTTGGGACTAAAAATCTTGGCAGGCATACAGAGTATAGAACAATTAGTAGATATATATGGCAAGTCAAAGGCCATGAATATAATGGCAGGTTTTTCTACGCTTATTTCCTTTAGGACAAATGACATGGCTTCGAGGGAATACGTCAGCAATCTCTATGGAAAAAACCTC
The DNA here is from genome assembly GCF_037890055.1 of Lagierella sp. ICN-221743. Taxonomy (NCBI): domain Bacteria; kingdom Bacillati; phylum Bacillota; class Tissierellia; order Tissierellales; family Peptoniphilaceae; genus Lagierella; species Lagierella sp. ICN-221743. Next base: position 27,417 of record NZ_JBBKBD010000009.1, read on the forward strand.
ATTTTAGAAGATTATCAGAAATCAGACTTTACTATGGTTGAGGAAAAAAGATTGGGGCATACAGTAGAAGACTGGCATCAAAACTCTCTGCCAATAGGCCAAGCCATTGTAGGCCTTCCTTTCAGCCAACCATTTATATTTAAGTTTGATGATTTTAGGTAAGAAATGATTTGGAAATTAATTAATTATTTAAAGAAGAAAAACGTAGACTATAATAATAATATCAAAAAAATGTAAGAAACTATAGGTATATTTCTTTTGATAAACTTTTTGAATACAGTTCTAGTGCTAGTAACTTCGTTGTATCTGGTGCTAGTAAAAATGAAAGAAATGCTGCTATTAAGGCTTATATTTCTATGCTAAAAAATGATAATATTCCAGTAATTTTATTACACAATTATAATTTAGACTTGGAAGATGAAATCCTTGCTAATTATAGCAATTCAGTTTTGTTTTCAAGAAGAAATTTAGGACAAATTCAAAACCAAGCCAGTTATAATCCTTTTATAGACAATGATTATAGTCTTATTTCAACAATATTATCAGATGTTGGTAAGAAAGATTTTAATTTATCTAGCTCTACAAGCCTGTATTTTGAAGGCATGGCTAAATATTTAATGATCGCTGGAAGAAATCCATCCTTACCAGCTTTTTTTAAATGTCCTCATGGAAGTTTGGCCTCTAGGGTTCAAGATGGAGTCAACAAAGGACAAATAAGTCCACAAGTAGGACAAGATCTCCAATTTTATTTAGCTTCTGGGAACAAAGAGCTTGGAAATATCAAAATATTTTTAAATAAACTCCTAGCTGATATGAGACCGATACTTGGCAACCATCAATCAAAAAAACAGGAATCGTTAATGTCAGCTTTAAGTAAAAGATACGATGTTATAAGTATTGACTTACTTAGTTCTTCAGAATCACTATATTCAAGACTTTTAACATCAGAGTTAAATGAGCTTTATAAGTATGGGGGATTTGCTGTAGTAATTGATGATATATCTTTTACTAAGGGGGAAGTTCTCACAGATATAATTTCAAAACCAAGACCTAATACTGGTTTCATGATGGCAGAATCAGATTTTTTCTCAGCTTGTGCCAATGACACGCAAATTTATGAATCTATCTTGGGACTTTGTCATAATTATTTATTATTCAACCATCCGTCTGGTATATCCAGGACAAAATGGGCAGAATTTTTTGGCAAATATGATAAAACAAAAGTCTCAGAGGCAAGCTCGTCAGGTATCAACATCCACAAGTGGTCACAAATTATTCCAGGATTTAGCAGCACAAGTACACTTTCCTACTCAGAAGACAAGGAATATATTCTAAATCCAGAAGATATAAAAAATCTAAGCAGTGGAGAATTTTATTTTTTTGATGGCTATAATTCTAGATTGGTAAAGGGATGTGCTATTTAATTCCTAAATGAATTTAATAAAAGAATTTCAAAAAAAGCTTGACAAAAAATTCTAGCAGTGTATAATGAACACATATAAATGCAAAGAAATGGAATATTATAAGTGAACAAATCTTTTCAGAGAGATATTGGCAGGTGAGAAATATCAAGATAGTCCTTAAAACTAGCCATTGAGCAGCGCACTGAAATTGTTAGTAGGTGTAGCCGGGAACTCCCGTTACAGAGTTATTCATTCAATTGATATAAGTGCATCGTTCGATGAAGAAGAGTGGTACCGCGGAGTAGGTTATAAATTTATAATACAACCCTTCGTCTCTTTTACCATAGGTAGAAGAGACGGAGGTTTTTTTCTGCCTAAATTATTAAGGAGGAAAAAATGAAAAAGAAATTTGTAGCAATTATTGTAGCGACAAGTGTTATTCTTGCATCTTGTGGAGTTAATGGGGAAAGAGAATCTACTAAAGTAGATGATAATACCATTAAATTTGGATCTAGTTTTCCACTAACTGGTCAATATTCTAATTATGGAATTTCAACTGTAAATGGAATAGAAATGGCCATTGAAGAAATCAATGCGAATGGTGGAATTAAAGGTAAAAAAATAACTTTAGAATCATTAGATGATAAGGGAGAATTAACAGATTCAGTAACAACTTATCACAAATTAGTTCAAAATGGAGCACAGGCTGTAATTGGAACAAACACTTCATCACCATCATCTGCAATTGCAGAAGCGTCAATTAATGATGGTATACCAGTTATTACACCTACTGGAACTGAAGAGGCTATTACCGAAGGAAAACCAAATGTATTTAGAACTTGCTTTACCAATCCATACCAAGGAGAATTATTGGCAATTTTTGCAAAGGACAGTCTAAATGCTAAAACTGCAGGTATTTTAGTAAATACAGCCAGTGACTACTCAACTGGGATTGCAGATTCATTTGAAAAAAAGGCAGAAGAGTTAGGAATTAAAGTTGTGAAAAAAGAATCCTATGGAGAAAATGATACTGATTTCAAGGCACAACTTACAAGTATAGCTGGCAAAAATCCAGATGTTTTATTAATACCAGACTATTATGAAAAACTATCTCTAATTACACCACAAGCAAGGGATGCAAATATAAAATCTACTTTCTTAGGTGGAGATGGATGGGATGGCATACTAAAGACTATGGATTCATCAAGCTATGACATTATTCAAGATTCCTATTTTACAAATCACTTCTCTATAGAGGACACTGGCAGTAAGGTACAAGAATTTATAAATAAATATAGGGAAAAGTACGGAGAAGATCCTACTGCTTTTTCAGCATTAGGTTATGACACAGTTTATATTTTAAAAGAGGGATTTGAATCTGCTAATTCCGATTCAAATGAAGATAGAAACGCAGCAATTAAATCCTTAGAATTTACTGGAATTACAGGTTCCTTTAAATTTGATGAAAATAATAATCCTAGAAAAGCAGCATCAATTATGAAAATTGATAACGGAAAATACAAATTTGATTCCATAGTTAATCCTAGATAGATATATTTATAATCTCGCAATTTTTTTTGGAGATATGAAATTTTAAATTAATAAATTTTAACTAAGCCATTGTTAATTATAACGATGGCTTCTATTTTTTTGTAATTATTTAAGATAGCAGTTTTAAATTAAAAACATAATAGCTAATAAAAGTATATTTATTAAGCTTAAGCCTTCGTTGGTGGTATAATTATTTAAAGCTGATTAAGGGGGGGAAGATGAAAGAATATAAAAGAATCTACACCGACCAAAGATTTAGCCTTCATGATGCAAATATTATTGACATAGATTTTGACCTAGACTGCCATGATCTAATTTTAAAAACACAATATGGGTTTGTGGATATTAATAAAAACGAGATGGTAGAAGGGAAAATTATTTTAAAGGAAGTTTCTCTAGAAGATTCTTATGTGTATATTATGGAGTACAAAAATGTTTTAGCGGGGAATGTGGGAAGTTTTGTTGGAGAGAAAATGGATTTACAAAATTTTATTTCTGCCTTTTATACGAAGTTTAAAAACATTGATGTGGTTTCTGAGTACGACTCTTATAAGACCTATTTATTAACTGGATTTTTATCTCGAGGGAATGAGTATCTTGAAGTTAATATTGAAATTTTTTATCATGGAGACTTTTTGTATAGGGTTAGTCAGTAGGGCTAAAATTTTTTATTAATTTAAATTAACAAAATAGGAAAATAATGCGTTAATTTGATATAATAGAAATGTTGGATGTAACAATGTAATTTTTGAAAAAAACAGCTTAAAAGCTTATACTATAGTGTAGAATTAATTTATGGAGGGAAATATGAAGATTGATTTTTCACCACCGGATATATCTCAACTAGAAATTGATGAAGTTGTGGATACTTTAAAGTCTGGTTGGATTACAACTGGACCTAAAACAAAAAAACTAGAAAAAATGATTACTGAATATGTAGGAACAGACAGGACAGTGTGCCTTAATTCTGCTACGGCGGCACTTGAACTTAATTTGAGACTGCTTGGCATAGGAGAGGGGGACGAAGTTATTACTTCAGCATACACCTACACTGCGTCTGCTTCGGTTATAGATCATGTTGGAGCTAAGATTGTACTTGTGGACACAGTTCCTGGAAGCTATTTTATGGACTATGACAAGTTAGCTGATAGTATAAATGAAAACACCAAGGCTGTAATTGGTGTTGACATTGCAGGAGTTCCTGTAGATTATCATAGAATTAGAGGTATTTTAGAAGAAAAGAAAAATCTTTTTAAACCTGCTAACAAAATACAAGAGGCCATGGGTCGTGCTGCACTTGTAAATGACGGTGCCCATTCATTTGGATCAATTTATTATGATGAAAAGACAGGCTACTACAGCGACTTTATTTCATTTTCATTCCACGCAGTAAAGAATTTTACTACCGGGGAAGGTGGAGCGTTATCTTGGAATACCATTGATGGCATAGATGACGACGAACTTTATAATGAGTTACAACTTCTATCCCTACATGGTCAAAACAAGGATGCGCTTTCAAAGATGAAACTTGGTGCATGGGAATATGACATAGTAGGACCATATTACAAGATGAATATGACTGACATTATGGCTGCCATTGGACTTGCCCAATTTAAAAGATATGACTCTTTACTTGCTAGAAGAAAAGAAGTTGTAAAAATATATGACGACATATTAAGGGACGCACCTGTGGAAACTCTGAAGCATGTGGGAGAACACTATATAAGTAACTGCCACCTTTACCTGGCAAGGGTAAATGGAATTAAAGTGGAAGAAAGAAATAAGATTATTGAGGAAATGGCAGATAAGCAAATAGCAACAAATGTCCACTACAAACCACTTGCCATGATGACTGCATACAAGAACTTGGGATTTGACATTAAAGACTATCCAAATGTATATAAGCAATATGAAAATCAAATCACACTTCCTCTTCATAGCAGACTGACAAATGAAGAAGCTGAATATGTGGCTAAGAGCTTTGTGGAAATAGTAAATAAATATGCAAAATAAATTAAGCCCAGAAGCTTTTTCAAAATATATTGATGAACGTCTTAAAAAGAGAAGATTTTCACTTTTATTAAAGAGGTTCGTGGATATAATATTATCTCTAATAGGCCTTACAATACTTTTAATTCCATTTATTATTATAAGTGTTATTATAAAGCTTACATCTAAGGGACCAGTTTTTTACAGGCAGGAGAGAATAAAAAAGGGCGATGTACCCTTTAGGATATTCAAGTTTCGAACCATGGTTCAAGATGCGGACAAAAAGGGAATGTTAATAACCGTCGGAGAAGATAAGAGGATTACGGGAATAGGAAAGTTTTTGAGAAAATCAAAGATTGATGAACTTCCTCAACTCATAAATGTGTTTATTGGTGACATGAGTTTTGTCGGACCACGTCCAGAAGTGCCAAAGTACACTGCACTTTACGATGGATATCAAAAAAATATTTTAAAAATTCGCCCAGGCATTACAGACCTGGCATCTATAAAGTATAAAGATGAGGCGTCGGTTTTGGCGAAGAGTGAAAACCCTGAAGAGACTTATATAAATGAGATAATGCAGGAAAAGCTTAGGATAAATCTTGAGTATATTGAAAAAATTTCGGTTATACAGGATATTAAGTTGATTATTATAACCATATTAGAAGTAATAGGATTTGAAATAAATGAACAAGAAGATTAAGAATATTTGGATTATAAATCATTATGCAGATCCACCGAATATAGGCAAATTTAATAGACATTACAATTTTGCGAAAAATTTGAAAGATTGTGGATATAATGTTAAAATATTCACAGCATCAACCATTCATACAACACAGATAAATATGATTTCCAATGATGCCACATATAAAGAAGATAAATTTGATGGCATAGATTATGTTTTTTTAAGGGCCATGTCCTATGAAGACAATGGAATGAAGAGGGTTTTAAATATGTTGCAATACTTTTTTAGAGCTCTTTTTATACCAAAGAGTTTTGGAAAGCCGGATCTTGTATTTGCTTCTGGACCGCATCCTCTAACATGGATTGCGGGGTATAGACAGGCAAAAAAATACGATGCCAAGTTTATTACGGAGACGAGAGATCTTTGGCCTGAAACCTTTGTGGCCATGGGCAAGATGACTAGGAAAAATATAATTGCAAAAATTCTTTATAAGATTGAAAGGTGGATGTATAATAAGTCAGATATAATTCTATTCACACTGCCAGGTGGTATAGACTATATTAGAAAGATAGGTCTTGATACTTCAAAGGTTCGCTATATAAACAATGGAATCGTGCTTAAAGATTACGAAGAAAACAAGAAGAACTTTGAGTACGAAGATGAAGACCTTTCAAATGAAGAAAATTTCAATGTGGTATTTAGCGGAGCCATTGGTAAGGCCAATGACCTTGGTAGGGTTATTAGAGCTTTTAAGATAATTAAAGATAGGGGCTACAAAGACATTAAGTTTTTAATCTTTGGAGACAAGGGCGAAAGAAAAGAACTTGAAAAGTATGTGAAAGAGAATAATATTGATAATGTAATTTTCAAGGGCTGGGTAAATAAGAGGCAAGTGCCTTCCATATTATCACAGTCAAACCTTCAGGTACTATCACTTGCCCACCTACCAGAACTATTTAAATATGGACTTAGCCCAAATAAATTGTTCGAGTACCTAGCTTCGGGAAAGCCAGTTATATCAAATGTTGAATGTGGCTATGACCTTTTGAAAAAATATAACTGTGGACTAACGGTTCAAGGGGACAGCGAAGAGGCTATGGCAGATGGTATAATTTATTTTTATAAGTTATACAAAGAAGAGCCGGGGAAATATTTACAATACTGTGAAAATTCATTAAAGGCTGCAAAGGACTTTGATTTCAAAAACTTATCAATGAAGCTGGTTGAAGTTATTGAAAGCCTTGAGTAAAAATGATGGAGGATCAATGAATATATCATTAATAGATTTAAAGAGACAATACAAAAACATAGAAGAAGAAGCAGAAGAGAGAATTCTCGACGTTTTGAGAAATGCCCAATATATTATGGGAGAAAATGTTAAGAAGTTTGAATCTGAATTTGCTAGATACATTGGAGTTAAGAATGCCATTTCTGTAGGCAATGGAACAGATGCACTAATTATTGCCCTAAAGGCACTGGGAATTGGCCATGGAGATGAAGTTATCACCACAGCATACACATTCTTTGCCACTGCAGAAGCCATAGCATATGTGGGAGCAACTCCAGTATTTGTTGATGTTGAACTTGACACATACAACATCGACCCAAAACTAATTGAAGAAAAGATTACTGAAAAGACAAAGGCTATTATAGCTGTTCATATATTTGGTAATCCATGTAAGATGGATGAAATAAATGAAATTGCAAAGAAGCACAATCTATATGTGGTAGAAGATGCGGCGCAAGCTGTTGGATGTATCTACAAGGGTGAGATGATTGGTACATTATCCGATATCGCATGTTTTTCATTCTTCCCAACTAAAAACCTAGGATGTGCAGGAGATGGTGGAATGTTAACAACAAATAACGACGACTTAGCAACCATTATTAAAGCACTAAAGGTTCATGGATCAGGTGAAAATGGATTAAAGGCATACAACCTTTTAAACAACATTGACGAGGAAGTAAAAGTTGATGAAACTGCTGACAATACCGTATATAATCCATTAAAATACTACAATTATATTATTGGACAAAATTCCAGACTAGATGAAATACAAGCCGCACTTTTAAGAGTTAAGCTTACTCACCTAGAGGGCTGGACTGACAATAGAGTTAGGGCTGCAAAGAGATACAATAAAGGACTTAAAGGCAAATTGGTTACACCGACAGAGGAAGAAGAGTCAAGACATGTGTATCATCTATATATCCTTCAATCTGAAAAGAGAGAAGAGCTTACAAACTTCCTAAAGGAAAAGGGAATAGCAACTGGTATTTACTATCCGGTACCAATGCATCTACAAGAAGTTTTTAAACCACTAGGATATAAACCAGAAGATTGCAAAAACGCATACTATTTATCACAAAGAACTTTTGCCCTTCCAATGTTCCCAGAAATAACAGATGAAGAGATAGACTATATTATTAAATCTGTTTTAGAGTTCAATCATGAGTAAATATTTTGTGCACGAGTCGTCATATGTTGACGAAGGTTCAATAATTGGAGAAGGAACAAAGATTTGGCACTTTTCACATATTATGCCAAATTGTGAAATCGGTAAAAACTGCAACATTGGACAAAATGTTGTTATTTCACCGGGAGTTAAAATAGGAGACCGTGTAAAGATACAAAACAATGTGTCTGTGTACACTGGTGTTTGTTGCGAGGAAGGTGTGTTCTTAGGACCTTCCTGCGTATTCACAAATGTAATAAATCCACGCTCCTTAATTGAGAAAAAAGATGAATATAAAAAGACGCTTTTAAAAAAAGGAGCTTCAGTTGGAGCAAATGCCACAATAATTTGCGGTAACACAATTGGACGATTTGCACTTATTGGTGCCGGAGCGGTCATTACAAAAGACGTTAAAGACTACGAAATTGTAGTTGGAAATCCTGCAAGGCCTATTGGTTATGCATGTGAATGTGGAGAGAGGTTAAAAAAATATCAAAATAATATGTACAAATGTGAAATTTGTGGTAAACTATATAAGTTAGAAGATGAATTTTTAAGAGAGAAGGAGTAAAAAATGTCAAACATTAAACAAGAACTATTACAAAAAATAGAATCTAAGGAATTAGTAGTAGGGGTTATTGGCCTAGGATATGTTGGTCTACCTCTAGCAGTTGAAAAAGCTAACGCAGGCTATAAGGTAATAGGTTTTGATGTACTACCTGAAAAGGTAAAAATGGTAAACGAAGGACACAATTACATAGGTGATGTAGTTGATGAAGAATTAGCAGAATTAGTTGAAAAGGGAATGTTAAGAGCAACAGATAACTTTGCAGATGTTGCATCATGTGACTTTATCGCCATTGCTGTTCCTACACCACTTGATAAATATCAACAACCAGATATATCATATGTTGAAAAGTCAACAACAGATGTATCAAAACACTTAAAGAAGGGTTCAATTGTAGTACTTGAATCTACAACATACCCAGGAACAACCGAAGAACTTATGTTACCTATCCTTGAAGAAGGTTCAGGATTGAAATGTGGAGAAGATTTCTTCCTAGCATTCTCTCCAGAAAGAGTTGACCCAGGTAACAAGATTTATAAAACTAAAAACACTCCAAAGGTAATTGGTGGTGTTGGAGAAGACTCTACTGAAGTTGCAGCAGCTCTTTACAGAAATGTACTTGAAGGAGAAGTATTTACAGTTTCTTCACCTAAGGTTGCTGAAATGGAAAAGATATTAGAAAACACTTATAGAAATGTTAACATCGGTCTTGTAAATGAATTTGCTCTAATTGCAGACAAGATGGGAATAAACATTTGGGAAGTTGTTGATGCAGCAAAGACAAAACCATATGGCTTCCAAGCTTTCTATCCAGGTCCTGGAATTGGTGGACACTGTATCCCACTAGATCCATTCTACCTAACATGGAAGGCAAAAGAATATGACGCTCATATGAGAATTATTGAAGCATCAGGTTCAGTAAACGACTATATGCCTGAATGGGTTATAGATAGATCATTAAGAATATTATCAAAGAAATTCAAAAAAGCTTTAAACGGAGCAAAAGTTTTAATCTTAGGTATTGCATACAAAAATGATATTGACGACCTAAGAGATAGCCCTGCGCTAGTTGTTATTGAACAATTTGAAAAAGAAGGAGCTAACTTAGATTACTATGATGGATATAATCCTTCATATATTGATCAAAATGGAGAAACAGTTCATTCAATCAAAGAACTTACTCCAGAAGTTGTAGCTTCATATGACCTAGTTGTTATTACAACAAACCACTCAAATGTTGACTATCAAATGGTTGCAGACAATGCTAAATTCATATTTGATACAAAGTATGCAACAAGAGAAGTAAAGGACAACAAGAATAATATCGAATTATTATAATCGGAGGTTTAATTTGAAAAAGTTAAAAGGCGTTATCATAGGATGCGGTAGAATTTCATATAGACATGTGCAAGCAATTATAGATAACGACAGCGATACAGAATTAGTAGGCCTTTGCGATGTAATTGAAGAAAGAGCTATTGAAAAACAAAAACAATACGCTGAAACTTTTCCAGATAGAAATGTGGAAGTATTCACAGACTATATGGAAATGATAAAAAAGGTTAAACCTGACTTTGCTATGATATGTACAGAATCAGGGTACCATGGAGATATTGCGTTACACTGTCTAGAAGAGGATGTTCACGTTCTAATTGAAAAGCCTATGGCGATGACACTAGAAGAGATAGATAAGATAAACGAACTTGCGGATAAAAAGAATTTAAAAGTTGGTGTTTGTCACCAAAATAGATTTAATCCACCAATTCAAAAGCTTAGAAAAGCTATTGATGAAGGAAAATTTGGTAGACTTATTAACGGAACAGCGAGAATTCTTTGGACAAGAGACCAACATTATTACGATCTTGCACCTTGGAGAGGTACTAAAAAACTTGATGGTGGAACACTTATGAATCAATGTATCCACAACATAGACTTGTTACTGTGGATGATGGGCTCAGATGTTGTTTCAGTTCAATCAGAAAGAGGAACCTTCCTAAGAAATATCGAGATGGAAGACTTTGGTGCAATCCTACTAAGATTCGAAAATGGATCCATTGGTATAATAGAAGGCTCAGCTTGCGTATATCCAAAGAACTTAGAAGAGACATTAAGTATATTTGGAGAAACAGGAACAGCAGTTATCGGTGGTCTTGCAGTAAATGAAATAAAGACATGGAATTTTGCAGACGAAAGCGAAGTTATTGATGAAAAAGATTCATCAGAGGTAAAAAATGTGTACGGCGACGGACACACACCGCTTTTAAAAGATTTCGTTAATGCTATTAACGAAGACAAACAGCCGCTAATCTGTGGTAGACAGGCTAGAAAGCCAGTTGAAGTTATTTTAAAAGCATATGAACAAAGAAAATTACCATAAACTTAAGGGAGTCATTGACTCCCTTTTTGAATACTCAGGAGAATAAAATGGAAGATAAAATTAAAACATTAATTCAAAATGCATTGGACGTAAGAAAGAATTCATACTGCCCATATTCAAACTACGCCGTTGGTGCAAGTATATTGGCTGAAGATGGAAATATTTATGTTGGCGCGAATATTGAAAATGCATCCATTGGAGGGACGATTTGTGCCGAAAGATCTGCCATGACAAATGCCTGTTCAAGTGGTGCAAGGTTAATAAAAATTATTGCAATTGTTGGTGGCAAGGTGGATTCTAATGAAGGTGAAATGGACTGGGCTTTTCCATGTGGTATATGTAGACAGTTTTTAAATGAGTTTGCAAGTGAAGAAACCATTGTTGTGGTTGCAAGGTCTGTGGACGATTATAGTATGTTTAAGTTTAATGAACTACTTCCAAATGCCTTTGGACCGAATAATCTAGAATAGGTTGAAATAATTTTATCCAGAACTGTAGTAACCATTTGGACATGGATTAGCTCCTGCATCAAATAAAAAAAGTTATGCGAATAGTACATTGTATCTCTACCTGCCATTATGATAAAATTTATTGAAGATGCAAATCTTTTAAATTTTTTTATTGTAATCGTAGAGGTATATTATGGAGTATTTATATAATTTAGTTTTGCTTTTCTTCTTGTATTCATTTTTGGGATGGATTATAGAAGTTACTTTAAAGTATAGACAGTACCATAGGTTTATAAACAGAGGATTTTTAATTGGACCCTACTGTCCAATATATGGTAGTGGAGTTGTCATTGCTACTTTCTTAAATGACATGTTTGCACCACTGGAGTCATCTTTCGGAACGAGTTTTTTAATTTCATTTGTATTTTGTGGCCTGCTTGAGTATTTGACATCTTACTTTTTTGAAAAGAAGTATCACGCAAGATGGTGGGATTACTCTCAAAAGCCTATGAATCTAAATGGCCGTGTGTGGATAGGGAACCTTATTTTGTTTGGACTTGCAGGAATGATTATTACAAGGATTTTAAATCCTATCTTTTTTGCTTTCATAGATACTTTAAATCCAATGACAATCTATATAGTTTCTGGAACATTGTCGGTGGTGTTTTTATCTGACTACATATTCTCAAGATTTATTATGAGTCTTCTTAAAAAAGTTGTTGAAAATAGTGAGGCTGATAGTAGTGAAGCCATTTCAAAAGAGGTTAGGGAGCTTCTTAAAAATAAAAATTTACTTTACAGCCGTATAATTGATGCATATCCAAATGTTCAATTTAGAACTAAGAAGGTCAAAGAGAGGTTGGAGAAAATTATTAAAGAGGGAGAAAATATTCATTTAATGGCTGAAGAGAAGCTAAATGAATTTAATGAACAGGTTAAGAAGAGTAAGGAGATAGCTTCTAAAAATCTTACACTTACAAGAAATCTTCAAAAAAATATTATTGATAACCAAAGTAAGCTTATAGAGTTATTGATGAATGGGAATTTAACTGATGAAGAAAAGAATGAGCTTTTAGAAAAAATTGATGAGGATAAAAAAATTTTAGAAAAGAGAATTGTAATATAATATGAAAAGCCAAGGGAGACCTTGGCTTTAGTTAATCATATTTAAAATATAATTTATAGGATCTGTGTTTTCATCCAGCGCAATTTCAGGATAGGTTCCGTTTAAGTTGTTTAGGAATCCATCTTCGTTTACTCCAGTGCTATATGGAAGTGACAATAGTAGATGTGACTTTGGAAGCTCTACAATTGAATTTATTGGCGCTATGCCACCACCCTTTGTAAGTGTTCCTATTGTTCTTCCGAAGCCGGTCCTATTCGTGAATTGACTTATAAAGTCTGCTGCACCGGTTGTCTCTTTACTCTGTATTACAAAAACCTTGCCATTAAAGTTGGCCTTATTTGTGCCCATGTCTTTAAAGCTATAGCTTTGATAGAATGGAAATTGATCAAGCTGTTCTTCCTTTTGTAAATTGATATCACCTTTACTGTTTAAGTATTCTTCGTTAACCGATATTCCAGAAATTATATTTAAATCCCTTAAGGCGTTTGGAAAGTCCTTTGTCCTTTGGAGAACTTTAAACTCTGCCATATTAGTGCTATTTGAAAGAGGTTTAATAATATTTTCTATGGCATAGTCCATGGAGTTTCCATGACTCTTTCTAATGTCGATTGCCACATATGGATATGAGTTAGATTTTTTTAAAAAGTCCAATATCTTTTTCTGGTCTTCTAATTTATATTTGCTGTTGAAGTTATCTACTCTAATAACAGCAACTTTATTTTCTGCAGTATCAAGAACTAAATTTGAATTGGTTTTAACTTCTTCGTTTTCCTTTTTAAATTCAGAATAAACTTCCTTTACCTTTGGATTATTAACTATGTTTTTTAATGTTGAATCATTTCTGTTTGAGTAGTTATTGTAAATGTTTAAGTAATTGTCATATTCCAAGATATATAAGTTTTCGTCCTTAAACTCACTCAGGTAAGACTTTATAATAGTTCTATACTCTGGCAAACTCAAATCTTCTTCGAGCTTTTTAGAATACTTTTTGTTTAATCCATTAATATCCAGCTTTCCAGCGGTGCTTAAATAAGGATAGTTTACGTAGTTGTTTTGAATCATAGAAGATAGGTGATTAAACTCTTCTTTGGACTCTACAGAACTTATATAATTCTTTTCCTTACTTTTAGCATCCTCTTTAGAATTTTTATTATAAACTCTATTTCCTGGAAGAGTTAGTGCAATTACAAAAATAAAAACTGCTATATTTATAACTGCTAAAAATTTCTTTTTGTTCATAGCTCCTCCTTTTTCAAAGTATTTTATCAATAGTGAAAGTATTGTTTTATTTGTACCCAAATTTTAAATTATTACTCTACAATAAAATTGTAATGATTACAAATTACTTGACTTTAAAAAATATTAAAGATACAATCTAATAGTAAGATATTTTTAGGGGGTAATTATGAATTTAAAAGGAACTAAGACAGCTCTTAATTTAATGGCATCTTTTGCTGGAGAATCACAAGCGAGCATGAGATACAAATATTATGCTAAGGCTGCAAAAAAAGACGGATATGTACAAATATCAAACATATTTGAAGAAACTGCACACAATGAAGACCAACATGCTAAGAGATTTTTCAGATTTCTTAATGAAGGTGGTCTAAAGGATGAAGCTGTAAATGTTAATGCTGAATATCCTGTACTTTTAGGAGACACAAAAGAAAATCTTCGTAAAGCAGCAGAAGGGGAACACGAAGAAGCTTCAGCAATGTATCCTGAATTTGCAAAGATTGCAAAAGAAGAAGGCTTTGACGAAATAGCTAGAGTTTGGACTGAAATAGCTGAAGTTGAAGAAGCTCATGAAATTAGATACAGAAAACTTTTAAAGAATATCGAAGAAGGAAAAGTTTTTGAAAAAGACGAAGTTGTTAGATGGAAATGTAATAACTGTGGATATATACATGAAGGAAAATCTGCACCAGAAGTTTGTCCTGCATGTGATCATCCACAAGGTCACTTCGAAGTATTTAAAGAAACATATTAAAAACGAGCCTGCAAAGGCTCTTTTTGTTTATAGATAAATATAAAGGGTATATAAATAAGTAGAATTTTGGAATAATTCCATCGTCTAATATTAAAATGAAGTATTTAATGGTAAAATATAGATGGTGAGATTATGAAATTTGAAAATATTTTTAAGAATAAGATAATAGTAGCTTCCATATGCTCTTTAATCCTACTACTAGCCATTTTTTTTCTTACAAGAGGAGGATATGTAAAGAATTTTACAAATCTTCCAATAGAAGGTGACTACACTAATATCGTTATTGGACCTAAACAGGTCTTTATTTTAAAAGATGGATACATTGGTAGTTTCTCAAAAGAAGGTAAGGAGATTAAGAGAATTAACCTGCCTTTAAAAGGTGGAAACATCGTAGGAGATAAAGATTTTATTGTGTATTATAGCAATGCGAATATTTATCTTTTGGACAAGTCAGGAAAGATTAAAGCAAGTCAAAAATTAAATTTTCCAATTGAAGACTGCGTTATAAAAAATAATAGAGCGCTGGCAGTTGGGAAGAACTCATATGCAGTTATCGATTCTTCAGAAAATATTATCTGCAAGGGAAAGATAAATGGAAGGATTATTACTTATGACTTGGGTGATGAAAAAGCTATTATAACATCAATTGTCAAAAAAGATGAAGAAGAAAATAATGTAATTTCTTTTATGTATAGTGTAGATTTAAATGATAAAAAGGAAACCGTAGTAACCTTTCCGAATGAACTAATCTTTTATAGCGAAGCCTTTCAAGACGGACATGTTTTAACGGTGTCAAATATTGAGGCAAGGGTTATGAAAGATGAAGTCATATTGGGAAAGAAAAAGATAAATGATTTTAAATCGGCACGTGCCTACAAAAATAATATCTTTATTCTTGAAGATGACAAATTAGGCGTATATGATTTAAACCTAATTAATCAAAAGAAAATGGAGTTAAAGGGAGATTTTTCTTCCTTAGCTATATTAAAAGACAAGGTCTACTTATATAATTCAAAGGGCTTTGCCATGTATGAAAATGGAATGGTAAAAGATTTTGTTCAAACTGAAGAAGTGCAAGATGTAATTGTAAATTCTTCTGACATTTTCTTTATACATTCAAATTCAATAAGTGTTGAAAATTAGGAGGTAGAAAATGGAAAAAATTAATGCAAAGGGACTATTATGTCCAAAACCAGTAATTATCACTAAACAAAAATTAGACGAAATGACTGAAGGAACTGTGGAAGTTCAAGCTGACAATCAAGTTTGTGTAAACAATCTTGAAAAATATGCAAAGGGTCAAGGATTTGAGTTTGACTACAAGAAGTTTGCTGAAGACGACTTCCTTGTAACTATAGTTAAGTCAAAGGACTCAGTTGCTACAGAAGTAGCGTCAGAAGAAGATTTCACACTAGCTATAACTTCAAACACCATGGGTGGTGGAGATGAAGAACTAGGAAAGATTCTTATTAAGTCATTTGTATATACAGTTTCTCAAACAAAGCCACTACCAAAGACAATTGTATTCTATAACAAGGGAGTTTTTCTAACTTGCGAAGGTTCAGAAGTTCTAGATGACTTAAAGGCAATGGCAGCTGAAGGTGTAGAAATTGTATCATGCGGAACATGCCTTGACTACTACAACCTAAAGGACAAACTTCAAATAGGAGATATTTCAAATATGTACACAATCTATGAAAAGATTTCAACTCCTAATAAGAATGTGATTATAAGATAATGAAGTACTTAATGTTAACATTTGAATCTGTAAATCATACGATGATGACAGAGAGCAAGTTAAAGGCAGATGGCTTTGAAATAAAGACAATACCAACTCCAAGGGAAATATCCAACAGCTGTGGACTTACCATAAGAATGAGTATGGAAGACCTAGAAAAGGTAAAAGGATATAAAGATAGCCTACCTATAGCTCATATTTGGGAGTACACTGCAGATGGTGCTGGAAATAAAGCGGAGAAGATAGATTAATGACTCAGCTTCGAGAGCTTTATTTACAATTAAAAACATTTTTCTATATTGATGGCACAAAGGACCTTAATATATTTGGGAAGTTTGCAGTAAGTATTTTAATATTCCTAATTACATTGTTTTTAGCAAAAGTTGTAACAAGATTTGTTTTTGAAAAATTTTTAATGGCAGAAACTAAAAAGTTTAAAAATGTAATTGGTGAGACAACCCAAGGCAAGACCATAGCATCTGCAGTAGAAAACACTTTACGATATATAATTTACTTTTTTGGAGTGCTACAAATACTTGAAGTTTTTAAAGTTGGTAGGAGCTTAACCGTTGGTGTTGCCGGAATAGGTGGGGTTGCCATCGGTTTTGGATCTCAGTTTATAGTAAGGGACTTTATATCCGGACTGTTTGCACTAATAGAAGACCAATATGGAATAGGAGACAATGTTTTAATAAATGGAACAATTTCAGGAGTTGTTGAACAATTTGGAATGAGGACAACAAAGATAAGAGGCTTTGATGGCTCTATTACAAACATTGCCAATGGTTCAATACAAACTGTAAAGAATATGTCCAGATCAAACCAAAGGGCTCTTGTGGAAATGACCATACCTAAAGGATTGTCTATTGAAGATTGTACAAAAGTTGTGGAGATATTGGGAGATGAGTTAGGTAAAAATAAAAATGTAACGGTAAAACCATATATCTACGGAATAACTGGAGTGGGTAACTTTGACAATATAAAAATAACCGTTGTAGGTTGGGCAAAACCAGGTGAACAATATTGGTTGGAACTTCAAATTAGAAAAAGATTTTTAGAGCTTTGTGAAAATTACAAGAGTTCTAATTTATAAGGTGGTACCAATGAAGTATAAAGTTGGAGATATTATAACTTTAAAAAAAGGACATCCATGTGGCGAAAATAATTGGAAGATACTTCGCACTGGTATGGATATTAAATTGGAATGTCAGGGTTGTAATAAGGCAATATGGCTAGAAAGACCAGAGTTTGAGAAAAAACTTAGGCGTATTAAAGACTCAACTGGTAAGTTTGTATCAATAGTGCATTATGAACCTGAAGAAAATATAGAAGGGGATGTGGAATATAATGAAAAAATTTAACAAAATAGTTTTGAGCTTTCTTTTAGCTTTTTCTTTCTTATTGCCTAGTATTGCAATGGCAGAAGAAGCAAAAAAGAATGAAGGAACACAGACTACGGGAGTTACAGAAGCTACAGAAGCTCCAAAGGCAACTGAAAAAAAGGAAGCTACAGAAGCTCCAAAGGTTACTAATGAAAGAGAATATCCTGTAGTAAAGATAACTAAAATAACTTTAAACGAAATAGAATATACTAACAAAAACAAAATAGATGAAATATTAAAAGATCTTGAATTAAAATGGTCATTTGGAGATAAAATTACATCTAAAGTTGATTCTTCTGAAATAAAGTTATATGGAGTTGGAGCAAATAGTCAAAAAGTAGATTTCACAATAGGAAATAAATTTTATAAATATCTTGGCTCATCAATAAATACTGATGCTGGCATTGGCAAAAATGATGCAAAAGATTTTTCTTTTATCATTAAGCAAAAAGATAATACTGCAAGTATTACTATTCAAAGAGATACTTTTAACTTAAAAGTTAAAGTAACAGGACCTAAGATACAACTTAATAAATTAAAAGTTAAACTAAATGGATATCCAATTGAACTTGGTAAAGACATTTCCGTATTTAAAGGAACCAAAAACAAATTAGATTTTACAGGTTACGATAACAATTTTGTAATTTATAAAGATGGAAAAGCTATAAAATCACCATACGAATTCACAATGTCAGAAAAATATGATTGGGAATTTGAATTAAAACCTAGCAGAAGCGTTAACAGACTTTCTGGAACAGATAGATTTTTAACTGCATTAGACACTGCAAGAGAAGTAAACCAAAAACCAGAAACTGTTATAGTTGCAAATGGAAGAAAAGGTTCTGCAGACGCACTTGCAGCAGGACCACTTGCAAAGGCACTTAATGCTCCAATTTTACTTGTTGATACTGATACTATTAACAAAGAAGTCTTAGACTATATTCACAATGATAACCTTAAGAAGATAGTTGTTGTAGGTGGAAAAGGTTCAGTTTCAAGTAAGATATTTAATGAATTAAAAGGTAACAACTCTACTTTAAAAGTAGAAAGAATAGCTGGAAATAATAGATACGAAACTTCACAAAAAATTGTTAAAGAGCTTATTGAAAAACATGGCTATAACAAAGAAGTAATTTTAGTTGATGGTAGACAAAATGCAGACGCACTTTCAGCAGCGCCTTACGCAGTTCTAAAAAAATCACCAATACTACTTGTATCACCAAACATGAACAATGCTCAAGCAAAGAGATTTCTAAGCGGATTAGAAGTTAAAACTTCAGTTGTAATTGGTGGAAATAGCTCTGTAAGTAAACTAACTGTTAATTCACTAGGACTTAATAACAGTTTAAGAATTGAAGGAACAAACCGTTATATAACTTCACAAGAAGTTTGTAAAAAGCTTCAAGCAGAAAAGGATTATATTAATTCATTAATCATTGCAAATGGAACAGATCAATATTCCATTGACGCATTAACAGCATCATCACTTTTGAATAAGGTTAATGCACCAATTCTACTAGTAGATGGAAAGTCATATACAGATAGTTTAAAGAAATTTGTTGATGAGTTAAAACTTAATCCATTCAATGCATATTTAGTTGGTGGAGAAAAGGCAATTAGTGCTGAAATAAACAATAATATAGGTTATTAATATTATAGAGGGCCGCTTAGGCGGTCCTTTTTTATGAAAATTTTGACATATGGACTCAAATTTAATAATATAAAAAAGAAGGGGGTAATTATGTCTAATTGTAATAGTGGAGGATGTTCAGGATGCAGCCACTCATCTGGATGTGGTCATGCGCAAAATCCTGTTGATTTTAAGATAAATCCTTACGAAACAACAAAAATTAAAAAAATCATAGGAGTTGTTTCAGGAAAGGGAGGAGTTGGAAAGTCACTAGTAACTTCAATGCTTGCTAGCGAAATGGCAAGAAAGGGTTACAAGGTTGGAGTTATGGACGGTGATATTACCGGACCAAGTATTCCAAAGTACTTTGGCTTAAAAGGCAATGCGACTTCAAACGAGGAAGGAAAAATTTATCCAGTTATAACTAAGAATGATATAAAAGTAATGTCCATAAATTTACTTTTAGAAAATGAAACCGATCCTGTAGTATGGAGAGGTCCAGTTGTTGCTGGAGTTATAAAACAATTTTATCAAGAAGTACTATGGGAAGAACTAGATTATTTATTCATAGACTTGCCACCGGGAACAGGTGATGTACCACTAACTATATTTCAATCACTTCCAATAGATGGAATTGTGGTTGTTACAACACCAAATGAACTTGTTGAAATAATTGTAAAAAAGGCAATTAAAATGGCAAAGCTTATGAATGTTCCAGTACTTGGTCTTGTTGAAAATATGTCATATTTAAAGTGCCCTTGCTGTAACGAAGAGATTTCAGTTTTTGGAGAAAGCAAAATTGAAAAAATTTCTAAAGAATTAAATATCACAACTTTCTCAAAAGTTCCAGTAAATACAGAAATCTCTAAAGCAACAGAGAGCGGAAAAATATATGAACTAAAAGAAGACTTTTTATACGACATAATTGAAAGAATTGAAATTTTATAAAATGAGGGGCGTAATGCCCCTTTTTAATTTATTAAAATAAATTTTATACTAACAACTTTCACGACAATATTAATAATTGTTAAAAAGTATTGCATAATATTGCCGTCTATAGTAAAATATAATTGTAAATAAAGAATGATAATATTCATTATCTTATTAACCTAGTTTAGTTTATTTGAGTTGTTACATATTTTAAGCGACCTATAGTCGCTTAAAATTGTAAAAGAATTATTGCCGATTTTTTAAAAAGCGTTGATTAATTTAACCTGATAATAAAGGGAGGATTAATATGGACTTTAAACAATTGGAGATTTTTGTAGCCCTTGTACAAAACGAAAGCTTCTCTATTGCTGCAAAGGAACTTGGTATATCTCAACCAACAGTAAGTTTGCAGATAAAACAATTAGAAGAAGAGTTAGATACAGCTTTGTTCATTAGATCCACAAGAGAACTAAAGGTAACTGAAGCTGGAACGTTGCTTTACAAAGAAGCTAAGAATCTATTGACAAAAAGAGACAGAGTAATGGAAAAATTTGGAGAGAAGAATCAAAACAAGATTATTGTTGGGGTTTCCAAAATTCCTGCATCACATATTCTTCCAAAGGTATTGCTTAAATACAGAAGAGAGTTTCCAAACATCTCTGTAGTGATTAAAGAAACTAATAGTGTTCAAACTATTAAAAAAGTTTCCGACTATATGGTAGACTTAGGAATAGTTGGAATGAAAAAAGACGATGAAAATTGTGACTTTGCACCTATTTTCGAAGATGAATTTGTATTTATCTGCCCAAATAATGACTACTATAGAAAGTTGAAAGAGTCAAAGCCTACAATAAGAGAGCTAGTTAGACAACCTATGATCTCAAGAGAAGAAGGCTCTGGAATTAGAAATAAGATGGACGCTATTGCAAGTGAAGTTGGTGTAAATCATGATCAATTGGATGTAGTTTTAACAGTTAATGATGATATGTTAGTGAAAAAATTGGTTGGACAAGGAGTAGGAACATCTTTCTTCTCCAAAATAGCTGTAGAAGATATGATAGAAGACGGATCTATTATTGCCATACCACTAACTGAAAGTAAAGAAAGATATAGAAATCTATATGCATGCTGGAATAAGAAGGTAACTCTTCCAGTTCATGTAAGATCATTCTTAGATTTGATTTTAGATTGTGAAAATGAAATGTAATAAAAAATACCCTCGATATTACTCGAGGGTATTTTAGTATGGTAAAATACTAAATTATATGATACTATATCATTATAATCTATTTAGATTAGTACTTTAATTTAAAATTCAGAGGGGGTAATGTAATGGCAAGTAATATCAACAGTCCTGCTGAAATGGTTGAGATTAATAGGAATTTATCTGTTTCTAAGACCTCAAATACCACAGTAAAAACTTTGATGATGGGACTGCTTGCAGGAATGTTCATAGCAATTGGTGGAGCAGCTTCATCGCTGGTATCAATGTTAGGAGATGGAATGTCACCACTTGCAGTAAAGTTATTGGGAAGTGCAATCTTCACAATAGGAATTGTTTCCGTATTGGTTGCAGGAGCGGAACTTTTTACAGGCAATATTCTTATATCCATTGGACTATATTCAAAAGATATTACAGGAAAGCAAGTTTTAGTAAACTGGTGTAAGGTTTGGATATTTAATTTAATCGGTTCAATATTTTTTGCATGGCTAATGACAGTAAGCAAAGTGTTTCCTGAAAATGCATTGGAATATTTCCAAAACTTGGCAACAAAAAAAGCGAGTCTAGACTTGGGAACTGCATTTTTTAGAGGGGTATTATGTAATATTTTAGTATGTCTATCAGTTTGGACTGCAGCGGCGGGCAAGGATGGAATATCTAAGTTTTTCCTATCCGCATTTCCGGTATTCATTTTTGTATTTTTAGGCTTCGAACACTGTGTTGCAAATATGTATTATTTTCCTCAAGCAATCTTTTTAGGAGCTAATATTTCAATTGGAGCAGTTATATCAAGATTATTAATTGTAACTTTAGGAAATATTGTTGGTGGGCTAATAATAGCAACCCCTTACTATATAACCTATGGAAAAAAATAGAAATTAAAAAAAGAGCAAGAGTTTTACTCGAGCTCTTTTTATTTTTTAAATTTAACCTTCAACTGTAATATCAACTTCAGAAGTCCATAGACCGTGAATATTGCAATATGAAGTTGCAATTAGCTTACCACATTTGTTTAACTTAACAGATGTTTTAAGAGATGGTTCAGTGAAAGCATCTCCTTCGCCATGTGCTGAGAATTTTGCATCTGCAATTTCAACTGCTTTGTTAGAATCTTTTGGAAGGTAATATAATTTAATCCATGCAATGTAATGTTCCATTGTGTTAGGATGTGCAATTTCTTTACCTACACAAACCTCTACATTAAAAAGTTCTCCGCTTTTAACCTTTTCAGGTGAAGTTATAGCAGGAACGTGTTTTTCGTTTTTCCAATCAGCTGTTTGGTATAATTCAGTAATTTTACTCATTTAAATCCCCCTTTAATTTAATACACTTCATATATACCACTCTTGTAATAATTTAAACAAATTTGAAAAGATTTTAAAATTCTTCAAAAATGAAAAAAAATAACGATAATTAAAAGATTGAACATTTTTTCGTAAACTTCTGTTAATTATTCATGCTATAGGTTATAATTTAGTGTAGGAGAGTGTAAATGATTTCATGAGTGGAAAATTATATGAATTAATTGTTACGACAACTTTCGGATTGGAAGCTGTTGTTAAAAGAGAATTATTAGATATGGGATATGACAATTTAAAAGTTTCCGACGGAAAAGTTGAGTTACAGGGAGATGCAAGGGATATTGCCACAATAAATATGAAGATAAGATGTGGCGAAAGAGTTCTTATTAAAGTTGGAGAGTTTAAAGCCTTAAGCTTTGAAGAGCTATTTGACAAGACATATGCACTACCTTGGCAAGAGTACATCGGTGTAGATGCAAAGTTTCCCGTAGAAGGCAAATCCATAAAATCAAAACTTTTTTCCATCTCCGATTGCCAGAGTATTTGCAAGAAGGCGATTGTAGAAAAATTGAAATCAGTTTACAAAGTGGATTGGTTTGAAGAGACTGGAGATATGTATAAGCTGGAAGTGTCTTTATTAAAAGATATTGCAACAATAACTTTAGATACTTCAGGGGAAGGGCTTCATAAGAGGGGATATCGTGGAAGAGCAGGGGATGCTCCATTAAAGGAAACATTAGCTGCAGCCATGGTTTTACTTTCATATTGGAATCCATCAAGGACTCTTTATGACCCTTTCTGTGGCTCAGGTACCATACTAATTGAAGCGGCAATGATAGGTAAAAATATTGCTCCCGGCATAGACAGAAACTTTGCCTCTGAAAAGTTTCCCTATGTGGGAGAAAAAATATATAAAGAAGTTAGGATAAAATGTTTAAGTGAAATAGATCATGATGTAAAACTTCATCTACTAGGTTCAGATATAGATAAGAGATCTATATTAAGGGCCAGGGATAATGCAGAGATGATTGGCGTTAATGAAGATATTCAGTTTTTCATGAAGGATATGAGAAAGGTTGATTTAGAAGATAATTTCGGAGTTGTTATAACAAATCCTCCCTATGGTGAGAGGATGGGAGAGTTAAAAGAGGTTGAAAAACTTTATAAAGATTTTAATAGAAAGTTTAAAGAATTAAAAACATGGTCCATTTATTTAATTACATCCTACGAGAATTATGAAAAGCTGGTTGGTAAAAAAGCTGATAGAAAGCGAAAACTTTACAATGGTAGAATTAAAACCTGTTACTATCAGTACTATGGACCAAGACCTCCAAGGCAAGGTGATTAAATGTTAAAGAAATTAGAGATAATTTTTTCTGAAGAAAAGCTTAGAGTTTTTGATTATCTCTCAGATTGGATTAGAATAATTGATATTCAGGGAAATATCTTATTTCAAAATTTACAGATGATTAAAATGGTTGGAGATCAGATTGGGAAAAACTGCCTTGAAACGGGTAGGGACAAAGATGTTATACCAGGAACGGTTCTTGAAGATTTTAATGGACTGGGACAAAATACAAGAAATATTGTTATAGGTTTAGAAGAGTTTATGGTGAAGAGCTCAATTGTCAAGGATGATAATGAACCAATTGCAATTATTGAAACCTTTAGAAATGTGACGATGGAGTCCATTGCCATAAAGAGATATCAAAAGATTACTCAAAATACTCAAAAGGAATTAAACGATGCAAGGAAAATTCAAAAGTGTCTTCTTCCAGAAGTTGGAGATCATAGAGGCCTTGATATAAGTTATAAATACATCCCTTCAGAGTATCTTTCTGGAGATATGTTTGATGTAATACCTATTGACGATACAAAGACTGCAATCTATATTGCAGACGTGGTGGCCCATGGTATATCCGCATCAATACTTACAATGTTTGTAAGGCAGTCTGTAAGATACCATATTGCTAGAAGTTCCATATCAGGATATACTCCCGATATTGTTTTAAGATCCCTAATAAGAAGATTTGGAGAATTAAATCTTGAAGATAGTAAATACTTTACAATTTTTTATGGGGTTTTTGACAAGAAAAAGGGAACCTTTAGCTATGCAAATGCAGGGCATAATGCAATACCTTTAAAGATAAACAAAGAAGGGGAAGTTGAAAAGCTAAAGGGAACAGGTCTTCCAATCTCACTAATAACTTCAAAGGGAAATTATTCGGAAAACATTATCGATTTAAAGCTCGGTGAAAAAATATTGTTTTATACAGATGGAATAACTGAAACTAAAGATTACTTTGGTGAGTTTTATGGAACAGATAGACTGATTGAACTTGCATCAAAAAATCCTGAAAACATCTTAGATAAAATTGTAAACGAAGTTTCTGGGTATAGATGGGGAAGGCAAGAAGACGATATAGCGATACTTTTAGTTGAAAGAAAAGAGGACGAAAATGGCGATTAAATTTGATTTTTCAAAGGCTTATGATTTAAATGAGCTGGAAAAATACTATAGACAAGGTGAAGAAAATTTAGAAAAAGTTCTAAATAAGAACTCAGAAGGGTCAGACTTTTTGGGATGGGTTGAACTTCCTAAAAGCTATCCAGAAGAAGAATTAAATAAAATAAAAAAGGCAGCAAAAGATATAAGAAAAAAGGCAAACTTTCTAGTTGTAATTGGAATAGGTGGTTCATATCTTGGTACAAAGGCTGTTGAAAACTCTTTAAAACCTTACTTTGAAGCTGATGATGAGTTCAAACTCATATATGCAGGTCACCATCTAAGCTCAACCTATTTAAATGAATTGGTTAAGTTTTTAAAGGATAAGGAATATTGTATAAATGTAATTTCAAAATCTGGAACTACTACAGAGCCTGCAATTGCCTTTAGAATTTTACAAAGAGAACTTGAAGAAAAGTATGGAGAAGAGGCTAAAAATAGAATTTATGTTACAACCGATAGAGAAAAAGGTGCTTTAAAGAAGCTTAGTCTACAAGAGGGATATGAAACCTTTGTTGTTCCCGACGATATTGGAGGAAGATTTTCTGTAATAAGTCCAGTTGGGTTACTTCCACTGGCTGCAAAAGGTGTTGACATTGATAGACTTTTAGATGGCTTTAAAAAGGGACAAGAGCTTTTTACAGTTGTGAATGCAAAAGAGAACCCTGCCATTAAGTACGCACTAATAAGATATCTTCTTCATAACGAAAACAATAAGGATATTGAAATACTTGTAAATTATGAACCTTCTCTAACATATATCTCCGCATGGTGGAAACAGTTATTCGGAGAATCTGAAGGGAAAGATGGCAAGGGAATTTTTCCAGCAAGCGTAGACTTCACTACTGATTTACATTCAATGGGCCAACTTATTCAAGAGGGCAAGAGAAATATATTTGAAACGGTTATTGAAGTGGAAAATCCTACGGATGATATTGAAATACCATTTGATGAACAAAATCTTGATGGATTAAATTACATTGCAGGTAAAACTTTAGACTATGTAAATAAAAAAGCTACAGAAGGAACAAGAACTGCCCATGTTAAGGGAGAAGTTCCAAACATAAGTATAGTTTTGGATAGAATAGATGAAGAAAACTTAGCAGAGCTTTTATACTTTTTCGAAATTTCTGTAAGCGTTTCAGGATATTTATTGGGAGTTAATCCATTTAATCAACCAGGTGTAGAAGAATATAAGACACAGATGTTTAAGTTATTGGGAAAACCAGGATTTAACTAGGAGGTGTAAAATGGTTGTAAAGGAATATTTAGAAGGGTTTTTATCTGAGATACTATTTAGAACAAAGAAGGACAAGAAGACACTTGGCTTATGGTGTTTGGGATATGCACTTGCAGTTGCTGTTATATCTATGATTGGCCTTAAAATAATTGGCATTCATGGAGTATTTATAAAGGGCATTTTAATAGGACTATTTAGTTTGATTCCATTTATGGGTTCAGGACTTTTAATGATACCTTGGATATTGGTAAGGGTAATAACAAATGAAAAGATGTTAGGAAGTCAGCTTGCAATATTATTTATAATACTTTGCATATTAAAAGAGATAGCCTATCCATTCCTATTAAAAATAAAATTCAATATAAGACCTATTATTCTCTCCGTTATATTTTTAATCTTTTTCACAATTGGAAAAGAGACTGGAGCAATTTGGGGCAGTGTAATTATTTTTATAATAACAACACTGTTTGATGCCATAGACATACAGTCATACTATAGAAAAAATAGATCAAGAGAGAGAAGAAGGCTTCAAAGATTTTAGAAAAGACTCTTAGGAGTCTTTTTTTTATAAAATTCTTAAAATTATGGTAAACTATTATATAGAAATAGGAGGAATTATGATAGATTTGCATAATCATAGCGAGTTCTCTATAGATAGTAGAACTCCAATGGAAGAAAATATTTTAACTGCAATTGAAAAAGGGCTTAAGTGTATTTCAATTACGGATCATATGGAAATAGTTGAAGTTACTGATGTATATTCTGACACTCTTGATGTGAAAGGATATTTTAAAAAATATGAAAAATTAAAAGAGAAGTATAAAGATAAAATAACTATTATTTCAGGAGTTGAAGTGGGAATACAGGAATGTACTGCAAAGATTGTAGATGACTTTGTAAGCAAATTTGACTACGACTTTGTAATTGGATCAGTACACTCACTATTTGAAAAAGATCTTTACCATGGTGGCTACTACAAAAACTTAACTACCGATGAACTTTATAGAACATATTATGAAGAGATGTATAAGGCAGTAAAGGCCACAAGAAACTTTGACGTACTTGGACATATTGACTACATTGACAGATATTTAGACAAGGGAGTAAAGGTTCCAAACCAAGAAGACAATAAAGAAACTATATTAAAGATATTCAAGGAACTTATAGACTCAAATAGAGGTATCGAAATAAACACTGGGGGATATAGAAGGGGACTTCCATATCTTCATCCACATGAAAAAATCCTTAAATGGTATAAAGAAGCTGGCGGAGAGATTATAACAATAGGTTCTGATGCACATATATCAGAGGATGTTGGAGCAAACTCAAAAGATGCAGTGGACTATTTAAAAGCAAATGGATTTACCGGAGTCTATATTTTTGAAAATAGAAAACCGAGAAAGTTGAAATTTTAATGAAAAATATTTTGATGATATCCACTGGAGGGACCATTGCATCTATAAATAAAGGCAAGGGACTTGCTCCAGGACTTAACTCAAGGGAATTGGTTGAGTATTTAAATCTTAATAAAAATAAAGTTACCATAGACACCTTGGACCTAATGAGCATTGACTCAACTGACATACAGGTTGAGGACTGGCTTAAGATAAGCACTGCAATTAGGAATAACTATAAGGACTACGATGGTTTTGTTATAACCCATGGAACGGACACATTGGCATATACTGCCTGTGCAATTTCCTACTTAATACAAAACTCAAAAAAACCAATTGTACTTACTGGGGCACAAAAGTCAATATTTAGCGATATAACAGATGCAAAGCTAAATCTGACAGATAGTATTAGTTATGTGTGCGACGACAGGTCAAGCGATGTAAATATCGTGTTTAACGGCAAGGTTATTGCAGGAACAAGGGGGAGAAAGGAAAAGACTAAGAGCTATGACGCATTTACAAGCCTAAACTATCCTGTGCTTGCAACTGTCCATGACGATAAGATAATAAGATATCTTCACAAGGACTTTGAAGGGGAAGTTAAGTTTTATGACAAGCTAGACGACTCAATATTTTTATTAAAACTAATACCAACCATTGAACCAGAACTTCTGTCATATATTTTCAAAAAGTACAAAACGGTTATAGTTGAGTCCTATGGTGTTGGTGGTATACCATCATATCTTGTAGATGCATTTAAAGTTGAACTTGAAGAGGACAGAAAGTTAAATATTGTAATAACCACACAGGTTCCCATGGAAGGATCGGATATTTCAGTATATGAAGTTGGTAGAAGACTTGATGAATTAAATATAATGGAATCATTCGACATGACCCTTGAATCAACAGTGGTAAAGCTTATGTGGGCCATGGCAGAAAGTGATGGCGACTTTGAAAGGTTAAAAAAATTATTTTACACTCAGATAAATTACGATACATTATACGAATTATAAGGAGATGAATAGATGAAAGATACAATAATATCCTTCATAAAATCTATATTACTGGCACTTGTTCTTGCAGTTATTATAAGAACTTTTATTTTTTCCGTTACGGAAGTGTCCGGTCAGTCCATGTATCCAAACTTTGACACTGGAGACAGGCTTATAGTAAATAGATTGGGAGTATGGATAAGAGATGTGGAAAAAGGAGAAGTAATAGAGTTTCTCTCTCCAGATATAAATAAAAAGGGAAAGAGGGACCACTTTATAAAAAGAGTTATAGGAACTGCAGGAGACACTGTTAGTTTGAACGAAGGCAAGGTCTATTTAAATGGAGAAGAGTTAAAAGAAGAATATCTTTCTTCAGAAGTAGAAACTTATCCTGAAACTGGACAGTCAGAGTGGGAAGTAAAAGAAGGGGAAGTTTTTGTTTTAGGAGACAATAGATATAACTCTGACGACGGAAGAAGATTTGGAACCGTTCCTACAAATACAATAAAGGGAATAGCGGTATTTAGATTTATTCCATTTAGCAAATTTGGAAAAATAAAATAATGACTCCTTAGGGAGTCTTTTTTAATACCATCAAGTTTAATACCCTTAAGTTTTACAATTTCAATATAAATTGTTAAAATAGGTGGAGGAGGAGCAATGGATAGAAGAAAAAAAACTCGAAGTGCAAAGAGAAAAAGACAAATTTTTAGAAATAGATTATTCCTTTCCATCTTTCTTGTATTTCTTATTTTATTAATAAAAAATGCATTTTCCTTAGGAGGAAGGATTGAAAAGGCTTCTGAAAACCTAGATTTAATTGGAACTGCAAAGGACTATTCGGAAAATCTTGACTCAACAGATAAAATACATGAACAGAAGGTAGAATATTCTGATGCAACAACAGTTGAAGGCTATATTCAAAATATTGAAAAAGCTTCCAAGGTAGATAAAAACGCTAAACTTATACTTGATAATTTAGATGAACTTCCAGAGTCAATGATTAAAATGGCTGGAAGAAATCCTGATACAATAGACTTTATTGCAAAATATATTGATAACAGAATAAATTACAGCTATCGATATCCTAAAAAGATTTATAAAAAACTTAAGTACCCATACTATATTCAATGGGATCAAAGTTGGGGATATCAAGAGTATGGCTCAGGAATAATTGGAGACACAGGCTGTGCGCCTACATCAATTGCAATGATGATTTCAGGAATTACTAACAGAAGAATTACTCCAAGTGACATAGCAAAATTATTCCATGACAATGGATATGTAGGAGACTATGGGACAAACTGGGATGTATATCCATTTATTGCAAATGAGTATGACTTAGAGCTTGAGGATTTACCAAATAGCAAGAATAAAATAACAGAGGCTCTTGACGATGGTTATTCTGTAATTATTTCAGTTGGTCCAGGAGTTTTTACAACTGTTTCCCATGTTATGCTTATTGTGGACTATGATGACCAGGGAAGATTTTTAATTTATGATCCAAATAGTTTACAAAATTCTGAAAAAGCTTGGGACTACGATGAATTTAGTCAAGATATAAAGAAGTTGTGGGCATTTAAGTAATGACAAGATTAAAAAAATATAAAAAAGATTTTGAATATTCCTATGTATTGGGACCTTTTCCAACGCTGGAACTTATAGATAGCAAGCCGGAAGTTGTGGAGAAAGTATATATATCTCCAGACTTTAATGAAATTTCAAAAGTTACTAAAAAGCTTGATGAACATTCAATAGCATATGAGATTTCAAATGATAATTTAAATAGAATTTCATTAAAGAAGAAAGAGTATATGGCTGCTACATTTAAAAAATATTCCAGTAAAATTGAAAAGGAAAGTAATCACATTATCCTCGATAGAGTTTCAGACATGGGTAACCTTGGAACAATTTTAAGAACCATGGCGGGATTTGGATTCAAGGATGTTGCCCTAATAGGAAACTGTTGTGATATATATAATCCAAAAGTAATAAGAGGCTCCATGGGATCATTTTTTAAAATTAATTTTGAAAACTTTTCGAGCCTGGAAGAGTACAGAAGTATACATGACAATGAAATATATGCATTCATGCTGGATAATAGTGCAAAACTTTTGAAAGACGTAAATTTTTCGAAAAACTTTGCTCTGGCATTTGGAAATGAAGGCAGTGGCCTTGGGGAAGAATATGAAGCTTGTGATATAAATAAAGTTATTATTCCCCAAAGTGAAAATGTAGACTCCCTCAATTTGACAATTGCCGCAGCAGTTGCAATGTATGAAGCGAAAAAATAATTCCCTCACGCGAGGGAATTTTTTTATAACATTTCTATGAAAGCTGCTATTCTTGTATTTAATTGACCGATATCTGATTGACCGTAGTCTGTTTCAACGGAAATGTAAGGTATATCTTTTTCTTTATTTACAAAGTTTTTGATGCTTAGTGATTCAACTTGGAATGGTTGGCAAGCTTGAAGATGCATATCAACTACTCCATCAACTTTGAATTGGTCAATAAGTCTTGATAGAAGTTCCTTTCTATTTGGATTTGGTGACATACATGCACAACCAATTTGTAAATATTTTTCTGCCATTGCAGCAATTGGGTCACCAGTATTTTCTTCTACATTTCTATCTATTGCCTTTGCGCCACCACAGTTTTCGTATGAAACTACGATACCACCGTGGTTTTCAACGGCTTCGATTACCTTTTCAGTTGCTCCACCAATAGGGCATCCTGTAATTAATATTCTCTTCTTACCGGTAATCTTTTTGCTTTCAGCTAAAACTTGTTCCTTTAGAGCTTTAATATCTTCAGGTATCTTATGTTTATCAAATTCAAAAGTAATACCAGTTAATACATGCCAAAGTTCAAGGCCAGTACATGGAAGTTCATCAGCTTCCATAATTTCGTAAAAATCTTTTACAGCAGATCTTTCTGCGTTTTTAACCTTTATAGCTTTTTCTAGATCTTCGTCAGTAATTTTTACATCAAAAGTATTTTCAATAATCTCTTTAGTTTCCCTTATTTGGTTCGCCCAAAGCTTTAATCCATCTTTGGAATACTTGTTTGGAAGTTCCATAACATGAGTTGGTCTAAACTCACCAAGATATTCGTACATCTTCTTTTTACCATCACAAGTTGTTTCGCCTATAATCATGTCAGAGAAAAAGAAGAATGGACATTTGTTAGTCATAGCAAATCCATAACTAGATTTAATAAGTGGACAAAGGTTTGAAGGTAAATGTCTTTCCGCATCTGAAATAGTTTCATCAGAAGTAGAACATAGAGAAACGGATGTTGCTCCAGCAGCTACAGCTAGTTCTTGTGGAAAGAATGTACAAAAAGTTCCAATTAGAGGAATCCCCTTTTCCTTTTGCTCTTTAACCTTAATAAATGCATTTTGTCTACCTTCAGCAAAATCTTTAAAAATTTCAGGTAGTTCTTTTCTTATATCTACAGTCATTTAAACACCCCTTTTCATTGTTCTATGACCATTATATAACAAATATTAAAAAAATCAATAAAAACAAGATTGAGTTAGTGTGATAAACTATTATTAAAGAAATGAACAACTTAGGAGGTAATGATGTATAAAGCATTTGTGTTTGATTTAGATGGAACTTTAATTGACAGCCTTGAAAGCATAGGCAATCTATTTAATGCTCATTTAGAAAAAATGGGACTAAAACCTTGTGACATGAACTTATATAATGAATTTGTCGGTGGGGGAGCAAGGGTCTTAGCTATAAGAGCATTTACCTATATAAACGAAAGAGATAATTTAAACTTAGATGAAGAGGGAATTTTAAAAAAAGTTGAAGAAATTCTTCCAGACTATCTCTATGCCTATAATAATCGTGACGATAAGACCACTAAGTCCTACGAAAAAATTGTTGAGTCTTTGACAAAACTTAAATATGAAGGGAAAGTATTGGCAGTTTGCACAAATAAACCATTATCAGCTGCAAAAAATGTTTTGGATAATATTTTTGGAAAAGATTTTTTTGATTATATCTTTGCAGATGACAAAAAAATAAAGCTTAAACCAGAAACAGATATGGTAGATAAATTAAAGGAAGTATCAGGATTAAAAGACGATGAAATTATTTACTTTGGGGACACTTCAACAGATATGATAACGGCAGTTAAATCAAATATATATCCAGTGGGAGTAACGTGGGGATTTAGAACAAAACAAGAGCTTTTAGAAAGTGGAGCCAAGGCGATAATTCACAAACCTGAAGAAATTTTAAAATTTTTAAAATAATTTGGAAAAAGGTATTGACAATCATTATCATCGATGTTAATATAGATACAGATAATAATTCAAAACACCCCTTTTGAAAATATCTTATGGATTTATTAATCCAAACACAGGCGGAAACCCCTTAACCGCCTGTTTTTTATTTCTAATATCTAACTTCCATCTTCTATTATCATATGCTGATTACTTCTATTCCATTGTCTTCTAAAAGTTTAGTTGCAATTCCACTTCCATCTACAAACTTTCGAGAAAAACTTCCATCATAAATTTTTCCTTTGCCACATGATGGACTCTTAGCTTTTAAAAATGCTTTTTTTATTTTATACATCTTACAAATTTTTAAAGCTTCATTTGCACCATATAAAAAATCTTCTGTTAAGTCTACGCCATCAACATTATAAACTTTTCCATCTCTAATCTCACATGGCTTTCGTGGAGTTGGAAGTCCTGCAGCTTGTTCGGGACAAAATGGAATGACATTGTATTTTGAATTTAAGTCATCAAAGATATTTTTTGAACTTTTCTTGTCATATCTGGTGTTAAGCCCAATAAGGCATGAACTAACTAGTACATTTTCTTTCATAGCTTTATACTCCTTAAAATCTTTGTAATGGGAAGTCCCACAATATTGTAATAGTCGCCATAAATTGAGTCTATAAGTACCTTGTCCACTTCCTTTATATTATATGAACCAGCTTTATCAAGAGGAGACTTGGAGTTTACATATTCTTCGATAAAATCATTTACAAAATCACTTTCTTCCACAAATTTAACCCCAGAAACTACATAGTAGAGCATAAAGTCCTTAGGATTATTTAGTAGACATACGGCAGTACAAACATAGTGGAGTCTACCTAAAAGGGAATGGAGTGTGTTATATGCATCATCTAAGTCATGGGGCTTACCTAAAATTTTATCTTCAGTAACTACAACGGTATCAGCAGATAGAATTAAACCGCCATCTTTCTTTTCGTGCACAGCAAGGGCCTTTTGAAAAGAAACTTCTGCAGTGGTTAGAAAACTATTTTTTAGAAAATCATAATTCAAAGTTTTGGAAAAATTTTCTATTATGAAATTTTCGTTAATCTCTGGTTTTATTATTTCAAACTCATTTATAAATTTTGACATGAGTTCAACACGCCTTGGAGAAGATGATCCAAGAATAAAATTATCAAATTCAAATTTATCATGATCTTTAATTATAAAGGTACCAATGTTTTCTAAATTTAAATTCATTACTAAAGGTCTCCTTGATATTTTTTTGAAATTTTTAAAATGTTTTGAAATAAGTCTTTAGAGTATTTAAAATACTCTTCAGGAGTTTCCTTTTTTAATTTCTCAAAAATTTTATCTTCTCTATTTTTATCCAAGATATCCATCTTGTTTATTTTTTTTTCTTCTAGTATATGTTTAACTACTTCAAGTCTTTTTATAAAAAGCTTGTTGAGTTCTTCATCGATTGAATCAACTTCAGCTCTTAAATTTTCTAAATTTTTCATAGCGCCTCCTAAATTAATTATAACATAGTCGTTGTTTTGATTGATGTAGATTTCTCTGGGGTATGTTATGATATAGTTAGAAAATATTAGGAGGTAAACATGTTAGTATCAGCAAAAGAAATGTTAGACAAAGCTTATAGTGAAAATTACGCAGTTGGACAATTCAATATTAACAACTTGGAGTGGACAAGAGCAATTCTTGAAACTGCAGAAGAACTTAAATCACCAGTTATCCTAGGAGTATCTGAAGGTGCTGCAAGATACATGGTAGGATTTAAAACAGTTGTTAAAATGGTAGAAGGAATGGTAGAGGAATTAAATATTACAGTTCCCGTTGCAATTCACCTTGACCATGGTACTTATGAAGGAGCAAAAAAAGCTATTGAAGCAGGATTTACTTCTGTAATGTTTGATGGATCTTCCTATCCAATTGAAGAAAATGTCGAAAAGACAAAAGAAATAGTTGAAATTGCACACAGCAAAGGCATTTCTGTTGAAGCAGAAGTTGGAGCTATTGGTGGAGAAGAAGATGGTGTTGTAGGAAGCGGAGAAATAGCAGACCCTAAAGAATGTAAGATGATAGCAAATCTTGGAATAGATTTCTTAGCTGCAGGAATTGGAAATATCCATGGAGTTTATCCTGAAAACTGGAAGGGATTAAACTTTGAAGCCCTTGAAAATATTAAGACAGAAGTTGGAAAGATGCCACTTGTACTTCATGGTGGTACTGGAATACCTGCTGACATGATTAAAAGAGCTATTGAACTTGGAGTTTCTAAAATAAATGTAAACACTGAATGCCAATTAGAGTTTGCAAAGGAAACTAGAAAATATATTGAAGATGGCCTAGACAAAGTTGGTAAGGGATTTGACCCAAGAAAATTGTTAAAACCGGGAACTGAAGGAATAAAAAGAGTAGTTAAAGAAAAAATGGAACTATTTGGTTCAGTTAACAAAGCATAACATTCAAAAATATATAAATTAACAAATTATAAAATAACTGATATAATTAAGGTGTATAAAATAAATTTATATCAGGAGGATTAAGATGAAATACGAAAAAGAGTATGAAGAACAAAAACAAAGAATGGGTTATTTAATGGAAAACTCCAAACTTACATCTGCAGTTATGGGTTCAGTTGGTGCAAACATGAAGGATGGAGCGCTAAGCTTAAAAGAAAAAGAATGTGTTATGTTAGGTATTGCAATAGCAATTAGATGCCATGACTGTATAAGAGCACATGCTAAAAACTGCAAGGATGTAGGACTTACAGAAGAGGAAATAATTGAAGTTGTAGAAGCTGCAGTTGCCATGGGTGGAGGACCTTCTTTCGCATTTGGTTCATACGCATTAGATGTATTTAGAAATTTATAAATTAAAAAAACGGCTCACTCATATGAGGGCCGTTATTTTAATCCTAATTTAAACTTTCAAGTTCGATCTCTTTATTCAATAGTTTTAATTCTTTTAGCATAAATGCTAGTGTTAATAAAAATGAAATTGTATCTGCAATTGGATAGGTCAACCAAACTCCGTTAAGTCCTAAAAATCTTGGAACAATTATTAATACCGGTAATAGTACTAGTAACTGACGTGACAGTGATAGCACAATTCCTCTAACGGCCTTTCCAGTAGCTTGGAAGTAGTTGGCAGAAATAATTTGGAAACCTACAACTGGATTTGCAAGGGAGCTTAATCTTAAACATGAAACTGCTCCTGGCATTACCTTGTCGATGTCCTTTGCGTTCATTATAAATGCCTTTATCAATGTCTCTGGTATAAACATCATAGCTAGGTAGGTCAATGTCATATAAATTGTTGCAACTATGCAAGCAAGTTTAAAAGCTTCTTTAACTCTGTCATGTTTTTTTGCACCATAGTTAAAACCTATAATAGGTTGGCTTCCTTGATTTAAACCAAATATTGGCATAAATGCCACTGTGGAAATACTATGCATAATTCCCATGGCTGCAATAGCTTGGTCATCACCATAATGATTTACTTGAAGATTAAATACAACAATTACTAAAGATGCTGCAATTTGCATTCCAAATGGAGCAAGTCCTAATGCGATTATCTCTTTAACTACAGGTAGTTCCAATCTCAAATTTTCTCTCTTCAACTTCAAAGAGGTCTTTTTTCCTAAGAAGAAAGCAAATACCCAAATCATTGAAAGATATTGTCCGATAATAGTTGCCAGTGCTGCACCTTTAACTCCCATGCCCATTAAAATAACAAATACATAGTCAAGAATAATATTTGTTATGGCGCCGATTAACATGGTACCCATGGCAGTTGAGGGACTTCCTTCACCTCTTATAAAGAAGTTCATCCCAAAGCCCAGTAGCTGTGCGGGGATACCTATTGCTATTATTGCCAAGTATTCAGAGGAAATTGGAAGAAGAGCTTCACTTGAGCCAAGTTTTCTAAGGATTGCTTCTGGAAATAATAAAATTATTGTAGTTAGTACAACAGAAAGTATAAATTGCAGTGTAAATGACTGTCCAAGTATCTTTTCCGATTGTTTTAATCTTCCCTGCCCCATTCTTATAGAAGAAAGGGAGTTACCGCCCATACCAATAAGCATTGAGAAAGCCATTATAATTAAACTTACGGGATAAGTTAGATGGACTCCTGCAATGGCAAGAGAGCTTACCTGTCCCAAGAATATTTTATCAACTACATTGTATAGTGCATTAACTAACATACCTATAATTGCAGGTACTGAAAACTTTATTAATAATTTTTTTATATCTTCTTCGCCAAGTAATTTATTCTTTTCAATTTTTTCCATAATTCACCCCATACATTTTTTATTTCTTTAAAACACAATAATAAATTCTAACACAGATTTGAGTTTATTACAAAGAAAGAGGGTAAATAATAATAAAGTAAAGAGAGGGTGGGCGATATGAAACTTTTATTACAGTCTAGTAACGACTTTTTAACTACAACTGTTAAAGCTATTTTAAAAGACAATATGATTAATTATATTGATAGCGAGGCAGACTTAGATGGTTATTTAAATATAATGGGGGCCAGTGTTATAAAAAATGAAAGTATTTTTGTTGATGAAAGTGATTTTGAAAGGGCCTATTCATTGGTGCAAGAATTTTTAGATTATAAACCTGAGGACAATGATATTTTTGAATAAAGAAATAAATATTATTAAAAATTGAAAAATAAATTAAAATTAAATTGGAATAAAGCGCTACTTGCTATTCACAAAAAACATTTTATAGTATATGATTAATATGAAACGAATACAAATGTGTAATAAAAAATCGTTTTCAACAACAGGAGGATTATATGAAGAAAAAAATTTCAAAAATTTTAGCTCTTACATTAGGAGCGACAATGCTTTTTACTGCATGTGGTAAAAAGACAGGCGGCGGAACGCAAGATTCTACTGCACAGGTGGAGTCGGAAGGTATTAAAGCTGAAATAACTGTACAAGTGGAAAAGGACTGGAAGGACTACTATCAAAAAGCTGTAGATAAAGTTCTTGAAAAAAATCCTGATTCAAAAATCAACCTAAAAGAAATTGGTTCATTTGACCACTTAGACATATTAAAGAGTACAGATGCTACAAACCCTGACTTTGCAGATGTATTTGCACTACCACTAGATAGATTCACAGATCTTGTAAGCCAAGATGTTTTAGGAGCTGTGAATGCACCGGCAATGGCAAAGAAAATTGGTGGATATGACAACTTTGACGAAAGCCTTGGTGGATTCTTTAAAGATGGCGAAGACTATTTAGGATTTCCTTTTAACATTGAAACCCTAGTAACATATGTTAATAAGGCAAACGCAGAAAAAGCTGGCATCGACTATGAAAAACCTATCGAATTAAACGATATAAAAGATCCAGCAAATGTTCTACTACCATTCTTTGATGCTTGGTTTGGTGTTGCATCTACAAACTCAGCTGGAATTTCTTTACTAAAAGAAGAGAACGGCAAGTTTGAATCAGATATGACAAAAGATTTTAAAGACCTAAGCAAAGATCAACAAAAATTATTTGAATCCCTATACCAATACTGGAAGAAACATAACGAAGCAAATTCACCATTATTCTCAGGAGAAGATGAAGGCTGGGCATATATCGGTGACGAATTCACTACAGGTGGATCAGGTGTTATTAGACTTGGTGGACCATGGGAATTAAATGACAATGTTGAAAAGGCTGGAGAAAATCTTGAAATTTATCCAATTAATCACATTACAATAAATGGAAAACCACTTTCACACTGGCAAGGTGGATGGGCAATGGCAATAAACGCAAGAATCGAAGATGACGCAGACAAGAAGGCACTTGCTGAAAACTTTATTATGGAACTTGTTAGACCAGAAAATGCTGCAGAATTATTTAAAGCAACAGGAAAAATACTTCCAAATGTATCTGCTGAGGACTATGATAAGACAGACCTTCCAGAATTAGACAAAAAGGTTATTAAAAATGTTATAGACTCTTATGCTATATCAGAACCAAGACCAATCTTCAAAGAGTATGGAAATGTTTGGGACACTTGGAAAAACGCAATTCTTTCATGGAATAATGTTAAACCTGCAAATGCTGAAGAAGCATACAAGGAACTTAACGCATCATTTAAATCTATGATGGAAAATATAGGTAACTAATAATAAATTAGCCGGGGATTTTCCCCGGTTAATATTTAGGAGTAAAAGTTGAAAAGTGAAAAACATATTACAAAAATACTAATAACAGCTATATCAATTATAATACTCTCCTCATTCGAAGCATTTATTAAGGGAAAGTCACTGGTACTTTTTAATTTATTTCAGAGTAAAACAGGAGGGGACATAGTGGATTATCTAAACTTTATTATGCTCAATTACTTTTTAGATATACTGGAACCTCTAATTATATCTTTGTTTTTAGTATTTGCCACAAAAAAACTTCAAGTAAACAGACTTGTGAAATTTGTCCTTGGAGGAATGGTGGTGGCAAAGTTAGTACTTAAAATTACCAAGTTGGAATTTAACTCCATATTTTTCTACTTGGAAATTTTATTATATCTATTGTTTTTTTACTTTATCATAACAATACCAATATATAGTGAGGATAAAAATGAACTATAAATTAGAAATTAGGGATAGTTTTGGAAATGTCCATGAGAGAAAGAATCAATATATTTTGGACTCTATAAAAAGTGGAGATGGACATGTGGATGAAAAAACACATCCCTATAACAAAAAACTAGAAGAGTTTAAAAGGGCTGAAAAAACTTTTCTTGATTCATTAAAAACTGTTGATGCACATATTAAAGATAGTGATAGCAATAGTATAAAAGAATTAAAGAAAAGACTTTATAAAGCTGAGATGAAAAAAGATTTTTATGGCAAATATCTGGATTTGACATATTCTGCAGTTCTTAGATATGAAATTGCAAAGGCTGAACTAGATCAAATTCCTGCCATAATAAATCACTATGACGAGTTGAATGAAAAACTTATTGAAAGTGAAGAAAGACTCAAAAAATTAGATCCTAACGAATTAAAAAAAGTAGAACAAGAAATTGAATTAAAGAGAAAAGAACAAATAAAGAAATTTCATCAAAAGACAGATGAGATAAACAGAAAATATAAAGAAGGACTTATTTCTAAAAAAGCGCAAAAAACTGAAGGTAAAATTGCCATAAGAGAGCATAAAGAAAAGTTAAATGAAATTGAACTTTTAAACGAGAGTAAGTCATTAAAAGAAACTATTGAAAATTTA
The DNA here is from genome assembly GCF_037890055.1 of Lagierella sp. ICN-221743. Classification (NCBI taxonomy): domain Bacteria; kingdom Bacillati; phylum Bacillota; class Tissierellia; order Tissierellales; family Peptoniphilaceae; genus Lagierella; species Lagierella sp. ICN-221743. The sequence continues at coordinate 67,856 of NZ_JBBKBD010000009.1, forward strand.
AAATACAGAAAAAAAATAGACGTAAAGTCTATGGATAATGTACTTGAGTCCTACATTTCAAATATTAGAAGAAAGACTCCTGTGGAAACGGAACAAAAGAAACCATTTTTAAGTTATTTAACAGCGGTTTTACCAGGACTTGGCCAACTGCTAAATGGACAAAAGATGAAGGCGTTTTTGTTTTTCCTTGGAAGTTTATTCATATATTTAATTGCAATACCATATGCCCTTGGCTTTGGTAACTATCAAGGAGATGGAATTGCGGGGCTAATCACCTTGGCTGAAGGTGGAAGAAGGCTCGACAGGTCAATTATGTTTATGATTGAAGGAATTATTGCCATAATTTTAGTGGTTTTTGCCATAGGCATATTTGTAATGTCCTTTAAAGATGTACACAAAGTTGAAAAAGATAAAATAAATGGAATAAGACCAAGAAACTGGTTTGAAACAAAAGAAATTATTGGAACAGATGGTTTTCCATACTTGGTATCTTCACCAGGATACCTCCTTACCATATTTATAGTGCTTATTCCAATTATTACAGCAATATTAATTTCATTTACAAACCTAGATCCAAATCATCAATCAAAATTCACATGGATTGGAATTGAAAACTATAAGATTTTATTCCTGGGAAGAGGAGTAGCTGGAAAAGCCTTTTGGTTAATTCTATTTTGGACACTGGTTTGGACTCTAGGAGCAACAACTCTTGCAATAGCAATTGGATTTATTTTGGCACTTCTTGCAAACCAAGAGAGAATTAAAGGAAAGCCTATTTTTAGAACAATTTATCTATTACCATGGGCAGTGCCTGCATTTATTACAATAATGTTCTTCTCTCTAATGGTTGGAAGGCAGGGGCCAATTACAGAGCTATTTAAAAATGTATTTAATATTACGCTGGATGTTAAATCAAATCCAACACTTACAAGAATTTCCCTAATACTATTACAGGGATGGTTAGGTTCATCTTATATATTCTTATTGTCAACAGGTGTATTACAGGGGATTTCTAAGGATTTATACGAAAGTGCAGACATTGATGGAGCCACAGGTCTTCAAAAGACTTGGAGAATTACAATACCACTTGTACTATTCCAAACAGCTCCACTACTAATTAGTCAATACACTTTTAACTTTAACAACTTTTCCATTATATATCTGTTTAATGGAGGAGGGCCATTCAATCCAAGTAAGTATGGAAACCTTGCTGGGTCTTCGGACATTTTAATTTCATATATTTACAAGCTTACTATGGAATCAAATTATCAGGCCCTTGGTGCTGCCATAAGTATATTGATTTCATTGGTGTTAATGTTCTTTGCCTACATTGGATTTAAGAACACTAAAGCCTTTAAGGAGAGTTAAGTGATGAAGAAAAATAAAGAAAAAAAATTACATCTTTCTGATAGCCAACCACTGGACACCATTGGAGTTATAAGTTTAGTAATCTCTTATATTATTTTAATAACTTGGGCGATACTAATCATATGGCCACTTGCCATAATGATCATATCCAGTTTTAATGGTGGACAGAGCAGATATATTTCCCTTTCAGGAAATTTCAAGTTTTCATTTAGACATTTTCAATATCTATTCAAGGAAACATATTTTTTGAAATGGGTTAAAAATACAATTGTAATTGCTGTATCAACCTCAATCTTAACCTTGATTATAGTTTCATTCACAGGCTATGCATATTCAAGATATAGATTCAAAGGCAAAAAGGGAAGTTTAATGGCGATTATGTTAATTCAAACCATACCTGCATTTGCAGGAATAACAGCTTACTACGCAATCCACTCAATCGTAAGTGGAATAATTCCGGTTTTCTCAAGAACAGTAATGCTTATTCTAATCTATTCCGGTGGAGGAATTGCATCAAACACCTTTATATTAAAGGGATATATCGATTCAATTTCAAAGGAACTGGATGAAGCTGCAAAGATTGACGGATGTTCAAGCTTTAAATTGTATAGACTTATAATTATGCCAATTGCAAGGCCAATGCTTGCCATAATAGCCCTATGGTCATTTATAGGACCATTTATGGACTATATGTTACCAAAGATACTTTTGACAAATCCATCAGAGTACACTTTGGCAACGGGACTATACACATTGATAAGTGATGTTAGAACAATGAATGCACCTGCCTTTGCTGCAGGAGGGCTATTAACAGCTATACCTATAATTATTTTATTTATCAGCCTACAAAACCAACTTGTTTCAGGACTAAGTAGCGGTTCAGTTAAAGGCTAGGAGGAAATATGAGAGTATTATTAAAAAATCTTGGTAAAAAATATGAAGGTAGAGATAAATTTACCATTAGAAATATAAGCTTAGAGATTAAAGACAAAGAATTTTGTGTAATTCTTGGACCATCAGGATGTGGTAAGTCAACGCTTCTAAGAATGATTGCAGGGCTTACTTCAATTACGGAAGGTGAACTTTACTTTGGAGACAAACTTATGAACAGAGTGCTTCCAAAAGACAGAGATATTGCAATGGTATTTCAATCCTATGCACTTTATCCACACCTTACTGTTTATGACAACATGGCTTTTTCTCTTAAGATGAAAAAGGAAAGAAAAGAAGTTATTCACGAAAGAGTTATGGAAGCAGCAAAGATTCTTCAAATTGAAGATTATCTTTATTCAAGACCATCAGATATCTCAGGGGGACAAAGACAAAGGGTTGCCCTTGGTAGAGCCATGGTTAGAAAACCAAATGTATTCTTGATGGACGAGCCACTTTCAAACCTGGATGCAAAACTAAGAGAGCACATGAGAGTTGAACTCGTTAGACTACATCAAAGACTTGAAACCACTTCAATATATGTAACCCATGACCAAACTGAAGCCATGACCATGGCGGATAAAATAATCCTTTTAGATAAAGGTAAAATTCAACAATTTGGTACACCAAAAGAATTTTATGACAAGCCACAAAATCTATTTGTAGCAGGATTTATCGGATCACCTACCATGAATATAGTCAAGGGAAAGATGGATGGTAAAAAGTTTGTTTCTGAATTTAAGAATGTTGTGGTTACTCCAAGTGAAGAAGACCTTAAATATCTAAAGGAATACGACGGCAAAGATGTTTATATGGGAATAAGATCAGAAAGATTTTTAGCAAAGAAGTCTGAAGAAAATTCATTTGAAGCAAAGGTAGAAGTAATAGAGATGCTTGGAAAGGAAAAACTACTTCATGTAAGAACAAAGGGAGATCACGAAATGGTAGTGTCTCAACCTGGTCACTATAAATATGAAGTTGGGGAGTATCACAACTTTACCTTTGACTTAGACGCGCTTCACTTCTTTGATTATGAAACAGAAGAGAGAATTAATTAATAGCAGGAAGGTGTTATGCTAGACGAAAAATATAATTTTAAAAAAATTAGTGAAAATAGAACTTCGGGTGTTCTTCTTCATGTAACTTCACTACCAAATGAATTTGGCATAGGAAGCCTTGGAGAAGAATCTAGAGAATTTATTAGAAAGCTAAACCAGGCAGGACAAACTTGGTGGCAAATACTACCAATAGGCCCAACTGGGTACGGTGACTCACCATATCAATCTTTTTCAAGTTATGCAGGTAATCCCTATTTAATAAATTTAGACTATTTAAAAAACTGTTCTCTACTGACTCATGAAGAGATAGAATATGTAAAGTCATTATACGATAACGAAAGAGTTGACTTTGGAAAGTTATATCATGAAAGATTTGATACTTTAAAAAAGGCCTATGAGAGATTTAATACTTCATCACTAACATTCGAATCCTTCTGTAGAGAAAATAGTTTTTGGTTAAATGACTATGCACTATTTATGACCTTGAAAGATATAAATGAAGGAAGACCTTGGCAGCAGTGGGAAGACAAATATAAATTTAGGCATGAAGAAGCATTAGAAGAGTTTGAGAACAATAACTTTTCGAAGGTGAACTTCTATAGATTTTTACAATTTCAATTCTTTAGTCAATGGGACGGCCTAAAGCATTACGCCCATGAGCATGGAATAAAAATAGTTGGTGACTTACCAATATACGTTGCAGAAGACAGCTGCGACTGTTGGGCAAACCCAGAACTTTTCTCGCTAGATGAAAACTTAAAACCGATTTGGGTTGGGGGATGTCCTCCAGACGGATTTTCAGAAGATGGACAACTTTGGGGTAACCCTTGTTACGACTGGGATTATCACGAAGAGACTGAATACAATTGGTGGGTAAATAGATTCAAGTGGCTATTTGGACTATTTGACTGCATAAGAATTGACCACTTCAGAGGCTTTGAATCCTATTGGAGAATACCGGCGGGAGACGACACCGCAAGAAATGGTTCATGGATACAGGGCCCTGGTATGAAGCTGTTCTCAAAGTTAAAAGATGAACTTGGAGAACTTCCTATTATCGCAGAAGATTTAGGCTATATGACTGAAGAGGTTTATCAATTTAGAAAAGACACAGGCTTTCCTGGAATGAAAATTTTATTATTTGCCTTTAGTCCCGACGCATCATCAGACTATCTTCCACATAACATAGATAGAGACTTTGTTGTGTACCCGTCCACCCACGACTCAGATACAATAATGGGATGGATTAAAGATTATAACCAAGAGGAAGTTGAGTTTGCAAAGAAATATCTAAACTTAACTGAGGATGAAGGTTTGAATTGGGGAATGATTAGAGGTGCAATGACCTCCGTTGCAGATATGGCAATTTTTCAAATGCAAGACATTTTAGGCTTCGATAATGGAACTAGAATGAATTATCCAGGAACTGCATCGGGTAACTGGACATGGAGAATGAAACATGGAGAGTTTTCTGATGAACTAATAGAAAAATTAAAATTTTACACCCACATGAGTGGAAGAATTAAAAAATAATAAAAAACTGTTGGATGACTTTTATCATTCAACAGTTTTCTTTTTATAAATTTAAAGATTTAAATGTCCAATTCTTTAAGCTGTGATATACTGGCTCAGATTCTAAAAATTCTGCAACTATAAGTGAAATAGATGAGACTATTACCAGTGGAAGTAGTGACATGGCACCTCCAGTCATTTCAAAAACCAAAATCACTGCAAGAATTGGCGCCCTTACCACTGATGCAAGAATCCCTGTCATACCTAAAACGATAAAGGCAGGGGCAAGATTTGTAAATGCTTCACCCAATATCTTAGAGTATACACTTCCGGTTAATGCCCCTAGAACAAGGATTGGTAAAAATATTCCACCCTGTGCACCTGTTCCATAGCAAAAGCAAGTGAAGATTAGTTTTAACGCAAGCATAAAAAGTAAAATTATCAATGAATAATTAGACTCTAACAAACTTTCTATTACATTATGACCTCCACCTAGAAGCTCTGGCATAAAGATAAATAAAATAAATGCAAATACAGATGCGAACATGGGCTTATATCTCTTTTTGATTTTGATTTTACTAAACATCTTTAGATTAAGCATCAAATTAGAATTAAAGATAACTCCAACAAATCCGGTTAGCACACCTAAAATCATAAATAAGATGATTGTCTTTCCATCAAATTTAATATCTGAAATTTGAGTAAAGGAATTTTTGTATCCAAAGAACTGTTTACTAATAAAATCTGCAACCACACAGGCTATTAACATAATTACCAAAAGTCTTTGAGTAATTTTTTTGTACATCTCTTCAATGGCAAATAAAACTCCAGAAAGGGGAGCGTTAAATGCCGCAGATATACCAGCGCCCGCTCCTGCTGCAACAAATATTTTTGTTTCGGTATCCCTATTGGTCTTATCTGACACCAGCTTTCCACATGAACCACCTATTTGAATACATGGACCTTCCATACCAAGGGAGTAGCCGATAAAAGCTCCAAGGGATCCACCAATAAACTTTGCAACCATTACTTTAAGTGGATTCATACTAACTTTCGATTCAATTTCCAATTGAATTTGGGGTATGCCTGATCCTGAAGATAATGGTTCAAATTCGAGTAATAGTCCAATAATGTAGCCAAGGACTAGCGCAACAATTAAAAAAATAAAATAAAATTTAAAATCTTTTTCTGCAAACAGATTTCCTCGAAGCTTCCCAAGTAAAGTTAGGGAGTATCTATAGGCGGAACTAAAAACTCCCGCTAAGACACCTATGATAAGTCCATAAAAACCTGTTACTAATGCTTTCTTTTTCATATAATCACCTAATATAATTTTACCATATTTTTAAAATATACAAGAAGTAATAAGATAATGGGGTAAAATATAAAGAGATAAAGAAAGGAGTTATTATGGACTACTTAGAAAAATTAAAAAATAAAGAAGAATTCTTTTGGAAGAATCCAAAACTTGGCAATAAAAGTAAAGAAGATTTTGGGTTAAGTTTTGATGGTGTTATTGAAGCGGAATTGCTTTTAAAAAAATTTGCGCCATTTATCATGAAAAAATTCCCAGAGACAGTCAAAAGAAAAGGAATAATTGAATCAGAATTAACTGAAATACCAAATATGAAAAAGGTTTTAATTGAAAAATATAAAAGTGATGTGTCTGGAAAAATATTTTTAAAACAGGACAATGAACTTGCGGTTGCTGGATCTGTAAAAGCAAGGGGCGGAATATATGAAATTTTAAAATATGCCAAAGAGCTTTTAGTTGAAAATAAAATAATAGAAGAGGATGATGATTACTCTGTAATTGCTTCAGAAGAAGTATATAAATTTTTATCTAAATACACAGTTCAAGTTGGCTCCACAGGAAATCTTGGACTTAGTATCGGAATCATATCGAGGACTTTAGGGTTTAAAGTTGTGGTTCATATGTCAAGGGACGCTGCACAGTGGAAAAAAGATTTGCTTAGAAGCTATGGAGCAGAGGTCATAGAGTATGAAGGCGACTATGGCAAGGCAGTTGAAAGGGGAAGAAAACTTTCGGAAGAAAATCCATATTCATATTTTGTGGATGATGAAAACTCTAAAAATTTATTTTATGGATATGCTGTTGCAGCAATTAGACTTGAAAAGCAATTGGAAGAATTAAATGTAAAAGTAGATGAAGAAAATCCATTATTCGTATATATTCCATGTGGTGTTGGAGGAGCTCCTGGAGGAATTGCCTATGGGTTAAAGGAGATGTTTGGAGAAAATGTTCATATATTTTTCATTGAACCAACCAACTCTCCATGTATGTTACTGGGCATGGCCAGTGGCAAACATAGAGGTATTTCTGTTTTCGATATTGGTCTAAGTGGACTAACACAAGCAGACGGACTTGCAGTTGCTAGACCTTCGGGATTTGTAGGTAAAGTAATGGACGAAATACTATCAGGTGTGTTTACCATTGATGATGAATATCTCTTTGAGTACATGAAAGATCTATACTCCAGTGAAAATATTTTTATAGAACCATCTGCTGCATCAACATTTCAAGGAGTGGGAAGGCTTTATAATGATGGGGAGTTTCAAAGTTATATAACTGAAAATATAAAAACAAAACAGGAGAATATACACCATATTCTTTGGTCAACTGGTGGATCTCTTGTGCCTATGGACATAAGAGAAAAGCTCATAAAAAGATAAAAATGTTTTTGTTGATTAAATTAAAAAAAAATAAAGTGAAAAATTTAAAAAAATGCTTTACAACTACAACACAATGAAGTATAATAATACTATCATCTTAAGATTTCTTCTATTCATATTTCTCTTTGAATAAGAGACGAAAAAAGTCAGGGCTTCCTGACTTTTTTGTCGTTTATATATTTTATATATAAGGATGTGGTAAAATAGTTTTAAGGAGTTGAAAATGAAAAGATTTTTTAAATTTATAATACCATCCATAATATCCATGTGGGTCTTTGCACTGTATACTATGGTAGATGGTTATTTTGTATCGAATTATGTGGGGGAAATAGAGTTCTCCGCCGTTAACATATCGATGCCGATTGTAACTTTGTTCTTTGCAATTGGAATACTTTTAAGTATTGGAACCCAGGCCCGAGTTGGAATGTGCCTTGGAAGAGGCGAGGTGCAAAGGGCAAATACTATTTTTACCACATCGGTTTTAAGTTTACTTATTATTGGAATTACCGTTTCAATGATTTTGTTTTTTTCATTGGACAAAGTAGTTAATATGCTTGGAGTTACAGATGCAACAGTTTTATTTGTAAAAGAGTATTTGAGCACTGTAATACCATTTGGTGCCTTCTTTATGCTTAGTTATCAATTTGAAGTTATGGTAAAGATAGATGGGTCACCACATATAGCTGCATTTTCTGTGGCTCTGGCGGCAATTTCAAATGTGTGGCTAGATTATTTATTTATAGTTGTATTTCATATGGGAATATTTGGCGCGGCATTTGCAACGGGAATTGCACAGACAGTTAGCACCGCTGCTATTTTAATTCACTTTTTAAAGAAGACAGGAAGAATAAAATTCACGAAAAAATTAGATTTTTCTGTTTTAAAAACAACTATACCACTTGGATTAGGGGATGCTATCTCAGAAATAGCACTTGGATTTACCGTGTTTTTGTTTAACACTAATCTGTTGAAGGCGTTTGGAGAAGATGCTCTCGTTGCATACACTGTTATTTCATATTTATCGGTATTGGTGTCTGTTACAATGACTGGTGTTGCCCAAGGTCTTGCACCACTTTTTTCATATAACTATGGGCACAAGGACTATAAAAAAATAAAATTCTATGTACTAAATGGAGTTATAAGTATAATTGCCATTGCATCATTCTTTATGATAATTTTAAATTTCTATGCAGAGCCAATTGTACATTTGTTCTTAGACGATGGCTCAACATTAATGGATGAGACTTTAGAAGCGCTGGGAAGATATTTATGGGCATATCCTTTTATTGGACTAAATGGATTGATGGTTACATTTTTTGCAAGTCTTGGCAAGGGCAGAATGGCCACGGTTTTGTCGGCTCTTCGTACCCCAATAGCCATAAGTGTTATGATGTATTTAACGAGATGTTTTTTACCAGATTATATGATTTGGCATGTGCTTGCCTTTGCAGAAGCTGCAGTATTTCCTATAGGACTCTACTTCTTAGTTAAGTATATTGTAAGACCACTTAGATATAGAAAAGCTG
>NZ_JBBKBD010000010.1:0-68446 GCF_037890055.1 Lagierella sp. ICN-221743
GCGGCCCAGACTTTTACATCTGAACCGCTAAAATTTTAATTATTTAGTTTTTTATTATTTTTAATTTTATTACTGTTATGACGTACTTTATAAATTATTTGTCGCAAACTATTTTTTGCTATTTAATGCTTTATTGATGGTTTCTTGAATAAAAGGACTACAGCATTTACCCAAAGGATTGTTAATTTCGCACTTTGCATTTTTCATTGCCCCTGTAAGTCTAATAATATCTTTAATATTCTTTGCACCATCATCTAAAACAGCATTTATAATTTGTTGCTCTGTAACTTGGTTGCAATAGCATATATATTTGGGATTTGCATTCTTTTTAAACCATATAGGAACTTTTACTTCTTCCTTATAAAAAACTCTTTCATTGTTTAAGTTATAATACACGACATCACAATCTTCATTCATACATAAATAGTAAGTTTCTTCATCTACAACCTTTCCCCTAAGGTTTTCTGATACCATATGCTTTACAGTTATATTCTTAACCTTTTCTCCTATTTCGTAACATTTGGGGCAATTTTCTTTTTCTTTCACTGTACCAGTGGTTTTTTGTATTGAACCTCAGCAAGATTGATTTATCTTATTTTCTTGACTCACTTTATTTCCTCCTGCCTAAATAAATATTATTTCTATAGTTAATCAAGATATCTAATACCTCTTTCAATGTATCTACAATATATTCTCCCTGTCGGTATCTCCTTTTCTCTACTATAACTCGAACTTGGTCCTTAGATTCAACCACATCTATTATTCTTTTAGGATATTGAACCCATTTCCCTATCTCCTGATATTCTTGATTCATAATAATAAATGTTGGTGTAATAACTTTTTCATTAGGCATAAACTTACTGTAACTATCTGTATCTATTACTTTAAGTTTTATATTTTCATTATTTTTTTCTAACCAATGAACTACAGGAATATTAATTATAGAATCAATACACCAGTTTTCTCCAATCGCAAGTATATTAAATTTGCTTGTTATACTACTAACCTTTTCTAAATATCTCTCTAAATTTAAATAATTTCTTATCGCATTATTAGCATAATTCTTATATCTATCCTGAGCAGTATCGTAAAATTGTTGAAAAGTAACTCCAGAGTTAAATATTTGCTTGTATTTCAAATTGTCACTTCCTCCTAAAAAAGTAAGTTACTCCATATAATTTACTTACTATTTATCTAATTAAATTTTACCCTTTTCTCTACTAAGATATTCAGGCATTTCAGCTCTTCTGATTTGAGATAGATTGCCCAATTTTATTCCACGTCGTTTCTATGAATTTCTATAACATCTTCAATTCTGCAATCCAATGCCAAGCAAATCTTTTCTAATGACTCTAAGTTCACATAAGAATTTTTGCTCATTCTTGAAACTATGTTGCTTGTTATGTTTGCAGCTCTTTTTAAGTCTTCTTTGTTCATTTCTCTTTCTACCAATAAGTGCCATAATGGTTTATAACAAATTGCCATATTATTACCCCTTATCCGTTTTATTGTTAAGATATATTATATCCTAAATAGGCTGATAAGTCACTTTAGCCTATTTTATACTTGTGCTTGCGTTAGTATTTATTGAGATAGTCCTAGTTTTTTTCCTTGTCTCACTTCAAACCGTTCCAAATCGCAAGACAAATATTCCTTTACTAGTTTTACTTTAAATTCTTTTGTGTATTCTGGCATACAAAAACCCCTCCATCCGTATTCCGGATTTTGGGGTTTAGGTCATTTCATAATTAGCGTGTTCTTTAATATAATTTTGATCCTGCTGGAATATTATCATCCAACATTATTAAGTTTAGTTTTTCTTCTCCATCGTACTCACAAATCGCAGATATAATCATACCTTCTGAGTCGATTCCCATCATCTTTCTTGGTGGTAGGTTTGTGATTGCAAGAAGTATTTTCCCAACTAGTTCTTCAGCGCTGTAGTTGTCTTTAATTCCTGAAAGAATTACTCTTTCTTTGTCGCTTCCGTCGTCTAGTGTGAACTTTAATAGTTTTTTAGATTTTGGAACTTCTTCGCAGTTTTTTACCTTTACAACTCTAAAATCAGACTTTGAGAATGTATCAAAGTCAACAAATTCTTCAAATAGAGGCTCAACTTTTACTTTTGATAAATCAAGTTTTTCTGAATTTAAAGCTTTAGTTTGCGAAGACTCTATATGACCATGTTCTGCCTTGTCTAAGCCTATTGGCTTCATTGTTGGGAATAGTAAAACGTCTCTTATTGTTGATTGGTTTGTTAAAATCATTATAAGTCTATCTATTCCTATTCCAAGGCCACCTGTTGGTGGAAGTCCTACTTCAAGTGCATTGATAAAGTCGTAGTCCATCATTTGAGCTTCGTCGTCGCCTTTTTCTCTAGCTTCAACTTGCTTTTGGAATCTTTCTTTTTGATCAATTGCGTCATTTAACTCACTAAATGCATTTGCAATTTCCGCAGCGTTAATAAACGCTTCAAATCTTTGAGTAAATCTTGGATTTTTAGGATCTCTCTTAGCAAGTGGACTGATTTCTACTGGATGTTTTGTAACGAATGTAGGTTGTATTAGATGTTCTTCGCAGAACTCTTCAAATACTTCTGATATAACTTCCCCAACGCTAAGTCCTTCATCAAGTTTTAAGCCCTTTGATGCTGCAAGTTCATATGCTTTGTCTACATCTATAACTTCTGAGTAGTCTAGACCTGCATATTCTTTTATTGCATCCACCATTGAAATTCTCTTCCAAGGTGGTGTTAAGTCTATTTTTTGTCCAAGGTACTCAATTTCAGTTGTTCCGTTAACTTCTTTTGATACAAACGCAACCATTTCTTCTGTTATTTCCATCATATCTTTATAGTCGCCATATGCTTGATATAGTTCCATTGCGGTATATTCTGGGTTATGTGTTGCATCCATACCTTCGTTTCTAAACATTCTGCCCATTTCATAAACTCTATCAAATCCACCTACAATAAGTCTCTTTAAATAAAGTTCGTTTGCAATTCTTAAATACATATCAATGTCTAGTGTATTATGGTGTGTAATAAATGGACGAGCGTTTGCTCCGCCGGCAATTGTGTTTAGTATTGGTGTATCAACTTCAAGGAAGTCTCTATTATCTAAGAACTTTCTTATGCTTGATATTATTTTAGATCTCTTTTCAAAAACATGTTTTATTTCTGGATTCATAATTAAATCCACATATCTTTGTCTATATCTTAAGTCGGGATCCTTTAATCCATGGAATTTTTCTGGAAGAATTTGAAGTGATTTTGTAAGTAGTGTAAGTTTTTTTGTTCTTATACTAATCTCTCCAGATTTAGTTGTGAAAACTTCTCCTTCAACTCCTACAATGTCACCAATATCAAGTCCCTTAATGGATTCGTATTCTTCTTCACCTATGTCGTTCATACGATTGAATAGTTGAATTCTTCCTGTTGAATCTTGAAGATCCATAAAGTTTACCTTACCATGACCTCTTTTTGTCATAATACGGCCTGCTACCTTTACAGACTTTTCTTCATACTCATCATAATTGTCAATAATATCTTTGCTATGAATTGCGCCTCTAAAATTTTCTATTTTGTGAGGGTCTCTTCCCTCTTCAACTAGTGTCTTTAATTTTTCTCTTCTTATTAGAAGCATCTCATTAAGATTTTGTTCTTCCATTTTTACCTCTTTATCTCTACTATTTCATATTCGAAACTTCCCGCTGCAGTTTCAACCACAACCTTTTCTCCTTCTTTTCTTCCAATACAAGCCTTGCCTACCGGTGACTCATAGGAAATCTTCCCGTTAAAAGGATCTGATTCTGCAGAACCAACTATTGTAAATTCTTCTATTTCGCCATCTTCTAAGTCCTTTAGCTTAATAGTTGAACCAGCAACAACTGTGTCGGTTTTTATATCATCGTCGCTAATTACCTTAGCATTTATCAACATATGTTCTAAAACTAGAATTCTATCTTCTACTTGAGCTTGTTCGTTCTTAGCTTCGTCATATTCCGCATTTTCTGAAAGGTCTCCAAAACCTCTTGCCACCTTTATTTTATCGGCAACTTCTTTTCTTCTTACGGTCTTTAAGAATTCCATTTCGTCTTCTAATTTCTTATAACCTTCTTTTGTTAAAAGAATTTCTTTATCTACCATATCTTACTCCTAAAAAAATAGTAAGCGAAAGACATCTTTCGCCGCATTACTCAAATTATAGTAAAATTTGGCGTTAAAGTCAAGATATTAGCTTATTACAAGCTATATCTTTTTAATTTCACAAAGTAGTTGTTTAAAAACCGGGAAGCCAGTTATTTCATCATAGTTTGAGTTGTCGGTCAATGTGTTGGTGTTAGCATGCCTCCAAAACTCTCCTTGGATTGGACTACCTCCACCAAAGTTAAGTTCGGTGTCGCCCTTTAGTATTTCTCTATTTGTCCTTGCAAAGACTTCTATTTCTCCTCTTCTTGTGCTTACAAGAACCTTGTCTCCGTCTTCAATTCCCCTGTCTTTTGCGTCATCTTCATTCATATAGATATAAGGTCTATCTTGATGCTTCAAAAGTCCATCTATATTTAAATGTTGCGTTCTAAATGTGGTTTGAATTCTCGCCCCAGTGTTTAATACAAGTGGGTACTCTTTCTTTATTCCACTTTTACCTTCCAAGGTCTCTTCACCTACAATAAATTTTGGAATTGGTTCATATCCATAGGTTTTTAAAACTGTAGAGTAGAATTCAACCTTACCTGTTGCAGTTGGAAATCCTTCCTTTCCATCCTCTCTTAACTTTCCTAGTTTATATTTTTCGTATTCTCTTTCAGTTTTATTTTCATAAAAATAAACTCCGTCTTCCTTTAATGCCTTAAGAGTTTCTGGCTCGTTATAGAACGCAAACTCAAGTAGTTCATCTTCATCCTTTGGATACATGTGACCATATCCAAGGGCATCTGCAATTAAGTGCATGATTTGAATATTTGGCTTAGCCTGTCCAATTGGTTCAAACAATCTCTCTCTAACTTCCACCTTGTTTTTGTATACACAATAGGATTTGTCTTCGTAGTATGTTGTGGCAGGTAAGACTACATCTGCATATAGGCAGTCTTTAGACATAAATCTATCCACAGTTACAAAAAAGTCTAATTTCTTTAACATCTCCTCATAAAGTTCTGACTGTGGAAATACACTGGTAACTGCGCATCCTATGGAAAGTAGTCCCTTTACAGCATAAGGCTTTTCTTCCAAAACAGCTTGAGGAAGCTTTGTAAGTTGAGGCGATTTCATAAACTTATCGAATAGTGGAAACTCATCACTTCCAATCCTCTTGCAATAAGTATCGTTATTAAACCTCTTTACTCTGTCAGGTTTTCCCTTTGGAGAAATTAAAAGACCACCAGGCACATCTACATTTTTAGTCATAAACCAAAGTAAGTATAGCGATCTGATGCTCTGCATACCAGAATTTGTATACTCAAGACCTGTGTACATTCTAAGTGCAGACTTGTGATGTACAATTGTATCTGCAATAAACTTTATGTCCTCTTCCTTAACTCCAGTTCTCTCTTCACATGACTTTAAATCAAAATCCTTAATGTATTCTCTATATGAATCAAAACCATGGGTATATTTTTTCGCAAAATCTTCATCAAAGGCTTTTTGTGAATTTAAATAATTAAAAATAGTATGTACAAGCACACCATCCATACCAGACTTGATTAAAATATATTTATCGGCAACTTCACACATTCTGCTCTTGTAGTGATCGATAACTATTACCTTAGCTCCATTCTTTTGAGCTTTTAAAATAGTTTCATATTCAAAAGTTGGAGATGCTGTTGGTGGATGAGCTCCCCAAATAAAAATATATTCTGCATTTTCGTAGTCTGGAGAAAATCTATTACCTAACATTCCAAAGTTTATCATTGGAGCAAATACACCAAAGGACACATAACAAAGTGATGATACAGAACCATTGTTAGGAGAACCCAGTGGCGCAAAAAAGCCAATCTCTCTACCAGCATCAGCACTTAGGTTCACAAAGTCCGATGTGGAGTTTTCAAATCCACCTCTACCAAAAACAGATGCTAGGGCTTGCGCTCCATAATCTTTCACTATTTTAGAATATCTTTCTCCAATTAAATTTATTGCTTCATCCCAAGTAGCTTCTCTAAAAGAAAACTCTCCCTTTTCACCAGTTCTTATTAATGGAGTCTTTAGTCTGTCCGGCGAGTTCAAAATTTCATCTGAATAAAATCCCCTAAGACATAACGCACTTGGAAAATTCTTTTCAGATTTTTTTATCTTCTTTATTCTACCTTCTTCAATATCCAAAGCCACATGACATTGACCTGGACATATTCCACATATACCTTCTTTCATATTAATCCCCCTTATTGTTTATGTTAATATGATATCAAATATTTAGATATTTGTTAAATAAAAAATCGGAGTTTCCTCCGACTTTTATATTATTTTTTATTCTTATAAACTTCTGGAATCTTTATGTCATTTCCAACTTCATTGTCAATTCCATCAATTTCCTTAGCTTTCTTTAACCAGTCTTCAAAGCTAATACCTACTGGGAATTTTTCATCAATTTTATCTTTCTTTAAGAAGTCACCAAAAGATTCAATGCCTGATTCTTTAACAAAGTTAAGATCTACAAACTCATTAATTTTATCAGTCTTTGGTCTGAATTTTTCATCTATATTGTATTCATCATATGCTTTCATTAAATTGTCAATATTAGATTGTTTGCATTCCCAAGTTAATGTTCTACCTTCTGCTATGGTCTTCATGTATATTGTCATAAGACCTACTTCTGGTGCAGTTCCAAAACCATCAGCAAACATCATTGCAGCGTTGTATGGATGGTCGTATAGATATTTAAGTGACATTGCATGAGCAACTAAAAGTCTTTGTGCAACTTCTGGGTGTTCCTTCTTAAAGTTTTCATTCATTGCATAAATACAACACATTCCCCAGCCATCTTCACCAGTATGATCATGGCCATCTTTTGCGTCATTAATAACACCGCCCCAACCTACTGCAACAACTTTTCCAAGCCCTTGGTACTCACATTGTGATGCAAATGGGTCACAACATGAAAACGCTGAAATTTGTCCAGATTTAAGTGCCATTGGGCAGTCCTTTTGTGCCATCTTTATAATTTCATATTTATCTTTTTCAATTGGTAATCCTAATTGACCAGCCCATTTAAGCCATTCAGGATTGTTTTCAGGGTCTTCGGTTATTGCTAACTTTTTGCCAACTAAATCCTTAGGGTCCTTAATATCATTTGCAACAACTAAGTATCTTGAACCACCAAGGTGATTTGCCGCTGCCATTATTATAGGAGCTCCTTCAGATCTTGCATTTAATGCTCCTTCAATACCCATGTATCCAACATGCATTTCACCTGTTGTCATGGCTTGAGCTATGTTAGTGTTATTTGTCTTTGTAACTGTTACATTTAATCCTAAAGCTTTATAAATTCCAGCTTCTTCTCCAATAATTGCCGCTACCATGTGGTCGCAGTCATTGTATCCCATTTGAACTTTTAAGTCCTTATCGGCTTCAGGGATTTCTGGCAAATCATACTTTGCCGCTTCAGCCTTTGCATCATATGCAACTTCTTCAACATTTCCAGCTGAATTGTCTTTACATGCTGCAAGTGAAAAAAGCATAGATGAAATAAGTAAAATAGATAAAATCTTTCTTTTCATTTTCAACTCTCCTTTTATTTAATATGTCTATATGTTTATTGTAAACCCTAAACTTAACTTAAAGGTCAAGTTTTATTCATCTAAACCCTCAATATAGTGACAAAAATGTCCTTGACAGCAACTTACAGTGTCTCCTTCTAAGAGATGCTCTACTAAAAGCTCCTTTTCTTGTTTTAATCTATTTATCTCTTTATCAATATCTTCAATCTTTCTTCGCATATGGCTTGTTACATAGCTACAAGTTGAATTCCCACTTCTCTTAAGCATAATAATTTCCTTAATTTCTTCCAGACTAAATCCTAAGTTCCTTGCTTTTTTTATAAAATTTAAATTTTCCACATGGGATTCATCATAATCTCTATATCCATTTTCTAATCTTTTTACATCACCAAGTAACCCTTGTTTTTCATAATATCTTATTGCAGAGTCACTAAGTTCTGTTAATTCACATACTTCTTTAACTTTCATAATCTCTCCTTACTTGACCCAAGTAAAAAAATCTATCAGCATACGCCCATGCCTTCTGAAAATAAATTGTGAAGATGGTCATCTTCAACTTTAAAAATACCATATCCATACTGTCCTCTTCTTGAACCACTTACAACAAATTCATTTGGTGGATTGTTATCTATGTCTTTTAATTCTATTTTTTGATTTTCATATGGCGCTCTACTTTCATCGGTAAAATAAATTTCTTTTCCCATGTCTACAGCAACTACAAGGTGATTTGCATCCTTTGTCTTTCTGAAAATAATAATTAGGTCATCTTTTCCATTTCCTGTTACATCTCCAAGCTTACACTTCACAACCTCTTTGCCAGGAAACTTATCATAAAAAGCCTGTAACAAGTAATGATCTTTTTCAACTCCAAAGTCGACCTTTTTATATTTTAAATTGTTCCTATATCCAAAATAACCTAAAAGCAATGCAATAATTATGATTAATAAATTTCTTAAAATTATACTCTTATTCTTTTCTATCTTCATATTAATTGTCCTTTTTCTCATAATAATAAGATCTTAATTTAAAGAATGCTGATTTCAAGAAAAAGTAAAAGACAATTGCAGAACAAACATATTTAACCCATTCTGGAAATGATAAAAGCATTTTATTCGCATAGTTTATAGCATTTGTAACTTCATCGTATTCCATTTGCCTTTGAAATCCTGGCATTAATAATTTATTTGTCATAAAGCCGATAAACATAGCATATGCAGAAATAACAATAGTATAAATTGCTGCAGTTCTCTTTCCAATCATTTTACCAATACTTATAATTTCAGGAATATTTGTTGCTGCTCCCGCCATTAGGAATGTTATTGCTGCTCCAGGAGATGCCCCCGATGCAATTAGTGCCGCAATTAAAGGTATATGACCAACTGCACACACATACATCAACGATGCAAGTACTGCAACATTCCAAAGTGATAATAGACCTGGGTCTCCGAGGTATCTTTGTATAAATGACTCTGGGAAAATTGTTAATACAAAACCTCCAAACAACATTCCATATACAACATACTTACTAAGTGTAATGGCAAAGTCATTTCTCACCCATTCCATTCCTTCTGATATTTTTGTCTTAAGACTTTTTTTCTTTTCCTCTTCTAAATTTATATGGCTTATCTCTTCTGCAACCGTTTCATTTCTAAGCTCTTTACCTGCAACTAAATTGCCTATAATTCCAATTATTATAGGTAATGTAATCCCAGCAAAAATATTAATTAAAGCTATTTGCTTTCCAAGTAGTCCAAAGCTAAGTATTAACGCCGCAGGGTTTAATACCGGTGACGAAGCTAGGAATGCTAAAGTAGGTCCAGCATATGCCCCCGAATAATAAAGACTTATTCCTATTGGAACCGACCCACAGCTACATACTGGAAGTAGCATTGAATAGCCAGTTATTTTAAATATTGAGGATATCTTTGTATTTCCCAGTGACCTTTGCAGTCTAACTGGCGAAATTATATTTCTCATTAGACCTGCTATGAGTAAACTAATTACAAGCCATGTTGAAGCTCCGTTAAGTAACTCCACAGATCTTAAAATTATCTCTTTAATATAATCAAACATCTATCTCTCCAAACTCTAAAACTAAAATATAATCAAACATCTATCTACTCAAACTCTAAAGCTAACTTTAATGTTGTCTAGAATTAAAAACCGTACCACCGGTTTTAATTCTATCAAGCTATTAAATGGTTATAACTTGATCTAAATTTGCATCTTTCAAAAGTCCATATAACATAGGGAAGCAACCTATACGTGCTCCTTTGATGAGCTTGTCTTCAATTTCTCTTTCATAGACACATTGATCACAAGCTAATACTACCATTTCCTTCTCATCAATTAACTTTTGAATTCTTCCTCCCAAGTCGGTGTTGTCTAACAACATGAATGTATTGTCAAAAACAAAGAACATTCCTACGACTTCTGCAACATGTTCTCCAGCTTCCATTTGAGGAATAATCATATCCCTTAAAATCTTTCTGGAATTGCTTGAACTAACAACATAAGCTACTCTCATTTCAATACCTCACTATAAAATATTTTTTTGCCTACTTCAAAAGCCTCATCTAGGCCTAATCCATAGGTTGTTTCATAGTCTAATTCATTGTCTACATAGTAATCCTTCATCTTTTTTTCATCCAGAAAAAAGTTCATTACGTTTCAGCAACATGCTGACCAGTCTTCAAACTCATTTAAATCTACATGGATACAATGAATATCTGAACTACTTTTATAAACAATCTCCCCATTTTTTACCACTACTTTAATTGGTTCTCCACTGGTAGAACATACGGAGTCAATCTCCAAGTCCTGCCAAAATGTAAAGTAGGAGCCAAGGGAGTCTATGGCACACATTGAGTAGTACTCTCTTCCGTCTTTCAATGTAATGTGATGTGATGTTGGAAGTCCTGATACTGGATATGCAAATTGTATCTCTTTGCCTTCCTCATCTAGTATAAGCTTTTTCTTTTTTATCAAACTGTCCAGCGTTTTAAACTTTGAACATTTTGAAATCGGAAGTACTCCACCTTCATCCACCATAAGATTTAGAATACCAATTCTGTCTTTGCGTTCTTCAGGTGTTAAAATCTCTTCATTACATTCAACGTCTTTTATATTAATAGATGTTTTCATTAATTATTTTCAAGATTCACCTCCACTCCTTTCTTTTTTTTGCTACCTGCTTCAATAAATTTATTAGATAAAAGCCCTACGTATTCTTTGAATTTTTCATCCTCTGGATTTCTCGGGCTATCTAACTCAATTTTTTCATTAAGAATAATCTCTCCATAGTTTGTAGACATCAAAATTACTCTGTCCGATAGATAAATCGCTTCACTAACATCATGGGTTACTATTATTACCGTTAGATTTTCTTTTCTAAATATTTCAAGTAACTCATTTTGAAGGCTCTGTCTCATTTCAATATCCAGAGCTCCTAGAGGCTCGTCCATTAAAAGTATTTCCGGTCTAACTGCCAAAGCTCTTACTAAAGCAGTTCTCTGTTTCATACCTCCAGACATTTGATGAGGGTAGAGATTTTTATACTCTCTAAGTCTGGATATTTCAAGTAAATAATCCAGTCTTTTTCTCTGCTCCTCTATACTCATCTTCGCTTGTTTCATTGGGAAGAGTATATTATTTTCAACAGTCTTCCAAGGATATAGGGCGTAGTTTTGAAACATAAATGCCTTATCTGGACCAGCTTTTGTAACTGGTTCTCCATTTAAAAGGATAACCCCGCTATCTTGCTTTTTAAATCCGGCAATTGTGGTTAGCATTGTAGTCTTACCACATCCTGAAGGGCCAAGTAATGTTACTATTTCTCCCTCTTCCACATTAAAACTTATATTATCTAAAACTATTCTTGTTCCTTGATCTTCTTCAAATCCCTTACATATGTTTTTTACTTCTAGTTTCAACTTATATACCTCCATGCGGTAAGTTTTTTATTTAATAAAAGTAAAAACCTATCCAAAACAAATCCAATCAATGCTGATAACATCATAAGCGCCAATAACCTATTGGTCTGCATCATTGACTGTGCTTGCATCATTTCATAGCCGATACCTGCACTTGTCGCGATGAACTCCGCTCAGATAACGGACATCCAGCCGGCGCCTATGGCAAGTCTCGCCCCTACTAGAATATGAGGCATAGACGCTGGAACAACTACATTTACAAATGTACTTCCCTTTGAAGCTCCCATACTCTTTGCTGCGTTATAATAATCTCTATCTATTGAAGCAACTCCTGAAGATGTGTTCATAATAACTTGGAACACCCCATTAAGTGCAATCATAAATAGTGTTGGACCATCTCCAATTCCTAACCAAATAATTGAAAGTGGTACCCATGCCATCATAGGTATTTGTCTTAGGGAGTTTACAACCCCTCCTAAAATACCATCAAAGATTTTTGATAGGCCCATGGCCATTCCTATTGGAACTCCCACAGCTACGGCTATAAGCCATCCTTTAACTACCCTTGACATTGTTATGCCAATATTTGTCATAACTTGTGCACTTGTAATGTTAGCGTAAAATTCTGTAAAAGTAGATTTTGGTGTTGGCAATAATAATGGTATGCCTATTTTTGTTGAGGCAATTTGCCAAGCTATAAGCAATAGAATTACAAAGCCATATTTATATAATTTTTGTTTAAATTCTTCAGACTTCATCATTTTTTCAAATCTATTTCTTTTAATTTTACCTTCCATATTTCATTCCTCCTTTCATCTTTACCAAATTTAAACTCAAAATAATCCGGATTTGGATTTTCAGTATATTCTAAAACCATTTTATTATATGCGTTTAAAAACTTTTTGAATTTTTTATCATTAAGGATTTTTCTATTTGCAATTATTACATTTGAACCATAATCCTTGTCAGACACATTTTCAATTTTACCTTCCAAATAGGAATTAATCAATGCTATATCGATTACATAGCCATCTATTTGGCCAGTTTCATAGGCGTATCCAAAACTGTGGGGACTCATGTATTCAATTTCTGCATCTGCATATTTTTCTTTAATAAAATTGGATAAATAATTTTTATTGCTTGTAAGTCCTATCTTTTTCACGTTGTCATCTTTTTTTATTATCACATCTGTATTTTCAGTTACGGTTCCAAGCAAAACAAAATCATCACTAGCTTCTATGAATTTATCTGCGGCGTCAGTACATATTATCGCCACATCATAAACATTTGATTTCAATGACCATTGAGCAGTTGGCGCTCAGCAGTCCTTTAAGTAATATGGTTCAATTTCAAAATCAAACTCATTTTGACTTATAACTTTTTTCAAAATTGATCCAGCTAAATCATCTCCAGCACCAATTCTTAAGGTGCCCGTCTCTTCACTTTCGGGAAATATAAATATTAGTGCTGCAATTGCGACTATTGCAACGATTAATAAAAAGTTTATTAAAAAACCATTAATTTTTTTATTCATTTAAACTATCAACTGCCTGAGCAATTTCATTTCTTATGTTTTTTAAACTCAATTTAGTTACTTTCTTTTTTTCGTTTATAATCATGGTACCTTGAAATACCATTCCATATTTTCTTAAAACTTCCATATCCTTGCCTTGACTATAAAGTTTTACTTCAACTTTATCTCCAAATTCTTTTGCCACATCCTTGACGTTTCTCCCTATGGAGTCACAACTTGGTCAAGTATTAATAAATTCAACAAGTACCTTCTTCAATCACTCACTCCTTTTAGTTTTACTAACACTCCTCTATTAAACAATTATATTCAAATTAAAAAATAAGTCAAACAGTTAATTAATCACTGCCTGACTTATTTATGTTCTTTAGTTTTAGTAGTTTGTTATATACTACTTAAATAAGTATCTAAAATTTCTTCCACAAATTCTTTTTTGTCCACTGTATTTATTTTATTTTTTAATTCCTTGGAGTTTCTAAAGCCCTTCAAGTACCAAGCAATATGCTTTCTCATCTGTGTCACTGCAACTCTTTCGCCAAGGTATTCACATTTTAAATTTAAATGCATTTTTATTAAATCTATCATTGTAACTATATCGGGCTTTTCCATTCTGCTAAAGAGATATGGATTTTCCAGTGCCCCTCTCGCAAGTAATATTCCATCGCAATTTGTTTGAGCAAACATATCCTCTATATCCTTTGGCGTGTTCACATCTCCATTTCCTATAACGGGAATTGATAAATGTTCCTTTAGTTTTGCTATGGCTTTCCAATCAGCTTCTCCTGAGTAAAATGCATTTTTAGTTCTTGGATGCAGGGTTACAAAGGACACTCCAAGCTCTTCACAAATTTTTCCAAGCTCAAGGTAGTTGATGTTGTCCTCGTCCCATCCCAATCTAAATTTTACGCTAACTGGTTTTTCAGATGCACTTACAACCTTGTCGATAACTCTCTTTGCCAAGTCCAAGTCCCTCATTAATGCAGAGCCGTCTCCATTTTTTACAATCTTCGGTGCGGGACATCCCATGTTTATGTCAATTGCTTGAAATCTGTCGTCATTGTTTAGATATTCTTTTACAACAGAACCCATAATGTCTGGGTCGCTACCAAAAATCTGTATGCTTAATGTGGTTTCCGTCCCCCTATCCATAAGCATCTTTGTTTTTTTATCCTTATAGTATAGTCCCTTTGCAGAAACCATCTCCGTAAAGTTAAGTCCCGAACCAAGTTCTGAAACAATTTCCCTAAAGGCTCTGTCGGTTATTCCAGCCATTGGCGCCATAAATAGGTTATTATCAAGTATTAGTTTTCCAATTTCCGTTTTATTTTTTAAAATTTCTTTCATAAATTAATCTAAGGCCTTCCATTGCAAGCTCTTTGTCTATTTTATTTATATAGCTGCTGTGTTGTGAAATAAGTCCAGCAAATCCTCCCGTTCCTATTACACTAACTTCTTCTACTTTTAAATTCTCTTCTTCTAAAATCTTTTTGATTAAAAAGTCTATCATTCCGATGTATCCGTATACAATCCCGGACTGCATACTCTCTCTTGTGGTCTTTCCTATGACGCTCTCAGGTTTAGTTAGGTCAATCTTAGGGAGCTTTGCCGTTCCAGTGAATAGTGCATTTGATGAAAGCTCAATTCCTGGAGCAATTGCCCCTCCCATGTACTCACCATTTTTATTTATATAGTCAACGGTTATGGCAGTGCCTAAGTCAACCACTATGGTTGGTGCTTTATACTTGTGATATGCACAGCTTGCAGTAACAAGTCTATCCATTCCCACTTCTTTTTTATTACCATATTTATTTACAATTCCTAAATCCTTCGCCATTGTAACTAGATATGGCTTTTTATTTAAATACCTTTTACATGCAGACTCAACACATCTTAACATATTTGGAACCACGGATGACATAACAATATCTTCAATGTCTTCCACTTTAAATCCACTACTTATTAAAAAAGATTTTATTTCCAGGCCCAGTTCATCGGAAGTTTTTTCTACCTTTGTGGACATGACCCATTGATGAACCAATTTATCTTCTTCAAACACACCAAACTTCATATGTGTGTTTCCCACATCTATAACTAATAAAATAATATCACTTCTTTCGATTTCTTTTCACAAATTATTACCCCCTAGCAATTGCTTAGGGGGTAATATAATTTTATCATAGTTTTATTAACATTAGTAATTTTTATTTATTTTTCTTTTTTCTCTTTATTATTGTCATAATTTCATCTTTGTTGTCCGGTGAAATAGGAATTATTTGCCTTGGCCTCTTAATCGCATTTGTAAGAATTTCTAAATTCTTAGTTGCGTCATTATATCCCCATTTTTTTATTTTATCCCAGGTTGTAAACTTGGAGTTATAAAGGATGCCATCTTCATAAATGTAAATCTTTTGATATGAAAGATATGCAAATCCTATACCGGAAAGAAGATAAACTGCACCAAAATAGTCTTTAGCAACTAATGTGTATGCACCTAACATCATCAACATTATGGATAAAAATCCAATTAAAAATCTAGATTGTGGTGTATAATATGCTATTAATTTCCCAGTGGCAGCTTTTTTTGCTTGGTAGCCTAAATAGACCTGTCTAATTACCACAAGTAAAATAATAATATAGAGAATGTTTAAAAAGTCTTTATATTTCATTTTTGCTATCTCCTGAAATTTTATCTTCTATTTTTTTCTCATCTTTCTGTACTTTTTCTAAAAGCTCCGGTGGTTCTTCCTTGATTTGTTGATTGCTATACTTGTAAAAAATCTCTTCAAACTCTTCTGCTTTAATGGTTTCTTTTTCTAGAAGAACTTTTGCAAGCTTATGAAGTATGTCGATATTGTCTTCAAGGAGTTTAAGCGCCTTATTAAAAGCATCGTTTATTACTTTCCTCATCTCTTCATCAATTTCATATGCAACTCTATCGGAATAGTGTTTTGCTTTTCCAAGTTCTTTACCAACAAATACTTCGTCTGATTCAAAGTCGTACATAATCGGTCCAAGCTTTTCGCTCATACCATATTGGGTTATCATGGCCCTTGCAATCTTTGTAGCTCTTTCAATATCGTTAGATGCTCCTGTGGAGATGTCGTTTAAAATCAAATGCTCTGCACATCTACCACCAAGTAGAGTTATGATTTCGTGCTTCATTTCGTTTTTAGTCACATAGGACCTGTCCTCTTCTGGCACGAATGAAGTAAAGCCTCCTGCACGTCCCCTTGGAACTATGGTTATCATATGAACAGGATCTGTGTCTGGAAGAAGTCTTGACACAATTGCATGTCCCGCTTCATGATAAGCAGTAAGTACTCTTTCCTTTTCAATTACAACTGCAGATTTCTTTTCAGGTCCTGCCACAACTTTTATTGTAGCTTCGTCAAATATATCGGGAGTGATAAATTTCTTATCTTCCCTAGCTGCGAGAAGTGCCGCTTCGTTTGTCAGGTTCTCTAAGTCCGCCGGAGTAAATCCTGTTGTTGACTTGGCAATGGAATTAAGGTCCACGTCCGGTGCAAGTTTTTTATTCTTTGTATGCACCTTTAATATGGCTTCCCTTTCCCTTACATCAGGTACGCCAATATAAACTCTTCTATCAAATCTACCTGGTCTAAGTATTGCCGGGTCCAAAATGTCAGGTCTATTTGTGGCAGCCATAACGATTATACCTTCATTTTTACCAAAGCCGTCCATCTCTACAAGCAATTGGTTTAATGTTTGTTCCCTTTCGTCATGACCTCCTCCAAGGCCTGCCCCTCTCTTACGTCCTACGGCGTCAATTTCATCTATGAATATAATACATGGTGCATTCTTCTTGGCGTCTTTAAATAAATCTCTTACACGTGATGCACCAACACCAACGTACATTTCAACAAAGTCAGATCCTGAAATACTGAAGAATGGAACACCAGCTTCTCCGGCAACTGCCTTTGATAAATAAGTTTTTCCCGTCCCTGGAGGGCCTACTAGTAGAACCCCTTTTGGAATTCTCGCTCCAATTTCTATATATTTCTTTGGATTTTTCAAAAAGTCCACTATCTCTTGAAGCTCTTCCTTCTCTTCTTTTAGTCCTGCAACATCATCAAAGTCCACATTTGTGTTTTCTTTGTATAGCTTTGCCCTGCTCTTGCCAAAGTTTGCAGCACTATTTCCTCCACCCTTTTGCATTTGGCCAATAAATAGATACCAAACCACAAATACAGTAAAGGCAAAAAATAAAACATTTATTAATGTATTCCAAATTTTGCTATTGTCTTGAAGCGGCCTTGCTTTTAGTTCTATGTTCCCTGACTCAACTTTTTCTTTAATATAGTCATTATAAAAATTTTCTGAAACATCGTCAGGAAGATAAGTACTAAATGTATCTTCGTCCTTTTTTGTAGTTATGATGACATTATTGCCCTGTCTTGTGACTGTCTTTACATCATTGTCCTCAATGTAATTAATAAGTTTGTTTACCGATATCTCCTTAGAGCTATTAAATCCCCTTGAAAATACAGAAACAAGAACCAAGAAAAATATTAGAGGCCCTATTAAATAAAATATATTACCTAATTTTTTTCTCAAAATTTCCTCCTTAGCTGTAGTACTCTTCCTTTAGTGAAGCTATAAAAGGTAAATTTCTATGTTGTTGACTATAGTCTAGTCCATATCCAACGATAAATTCATCTGGAATTTCAAAACCTACAAAGTCAACATTCACATCTACAGTCCTTCTTTCAGGTTTGTCCAGTAGAGTAGCGACTGCAACCGAAGCAGCACCTCTGTCGTTGAGGTTTTTAGTTAAATAATTTAAAGTGTTTCCAGAGTCAATTATGTCTTCAACTATAAGAATATCTTTGCCTTCAATATCCTCTTCTAAGTCCTTTAATATTCTTACAACTCCAGAAGACTTTGAGCTCTGTCCATAACTTGACACTGCCATGAAATCCATTTTAACTTCTAAGTCAAGTCTTATAATAAGGTTGGACATAAAAATTACAGCTCCCCTTAAAATCCCAACTACAAGTAGCTCTCTCTCACTGTTCTTATATTTTTCAGATATTTCCTTTGCCATTTCATCAAGTCTTTTATTTAATTCTTCTTCTGAAATTAAAATATCTTTGATATAGTCCATATTTTTACTTAACATTTTTCTCCTCCAATCTAATTTTTATAACATAGTCATCATTTGAACAAACTTTGTAATTATGAGTTCTTTTTAAACCTGTAATCAATATTATATCATTTTTATACTGTAGAATAGGTATTTTTCCTCTAAGATGTTTAGGAACTTTTGAGTCTATTAATATATCTTTGACTTTCTTCGTAAAGTTCTTTAATTTAATCTTGTCTCCATCTCTTCGACACCTTACAACAATGCCTTCTTCAAGAAGCTCTACCGGAAAAACAAATTCATTCTTCTTCAACTTTATATTTTTATTTTCCACAACATCAACTTCAATTAAAAAGTTTCCAAAATGATATTTACCCTTTTCAGTGATGATAAAATCTTTTATATTTATATTTTCATCAAGATGAGTTAAATATAGATGTCCATATGCCATATAGAACATAAAATTATTTACATAAAAATCTCCACTGCCACTTAAAATAATCTTTCTTATGGACTCCACATTGTTAAAGGAAATATCTTTTCTGTCGCCCTTTATCGCTTCATAAGCCTTTAATATTAACTTTCTTTGAATGGCAACATGGTGCTTTTTGAAATCTTTACAATTTAATTTATAATAATCTCGCTCTGGGCCTATTAGATTTAGACCATCTGCGTAATCTTCTAAAAATTCTTCATTTGACTCAAGAATTTTGGAAGATCTAACTAGAGAATCAATAAAATTTTCATTTATTTCACTTTCAACATATGGAATAAGCACATTCCTAATTTTATTTCTCAAATAGTCATTTTCAAAATTGGTCTTGTCCTCTACAAAGGGGATATTGTTTTCATTTAAGAAATTTATTATCTCAGCTTTGGTAATGTCAATTAATGGCCTTACAATATTGTTTTTTTTATCACTTATACCTGTAAGACCGGCACCTCCTGCTCCTCTAATCAAGTTTAGAAGTATGGTCTCCGCATCGTCATTTTTGTGATGACCAACGGCAATAACACCACTTTGAAACTCTCTTTTTAAAACTTCATCGAACTTTTCATATCTTACGCGTCTTCCCGCATCTTCCACAGATATTTTATGCTCTTTAGCATATCCATTTACATCCATATGAAAACAGATACATCTAACCCCAAGGGAATTGGAAAAATCTTTAGAAAATTCTTCGTCTTTAACTGCATCTTCCCCTCTTAACTGATGATTTATATGAACAGTGAGAAGATTATATCCAAACTCTTTTCTAAGTTCATTAAGTGCATACAAGAGCATTACCGAGTCCGGTCCACCGGAAAATCCGATTACAATGTTCTCTCCACTCTTTATTAAGTTTTGTTCTTTAATGTATTTTTTTATTTTATCAATCATGGCCTTAAAAAAATAAAACCGGTGTTCCCGGTTTTAATAGTTCTTTGTTTTTCGATTGCCCATTTTTCTTTTATTATCTCGGGTTCTCATTTCAACATATTTTTCGTTTGACTCCTTTAAAAACTTATTAAGCTTGTCCTCAAAGGATAAATCTTTTGTCTCTTCGTCAACATTCCATTCAATTTCCTTTGGAGCGTTAACTTTCTTTTCAGCTTGCTTTATGGATAGGCTAACCTTTCCATCTTTAACTGAAAGCACTTTTACTTTTACTTCATCGTTCACTTTTAAAAAGTCTTCAACTTTTTCTACATAATCATTTGATATCTCAGATATATGTACTAAACCATTTTCACCCTCAGGAAAAGAAACGAATGCACCAAACTTAGTAATTCCAGTAACTTTTCCTTCTAATATCTGTCCAACAGAAATAGACATTTACTAACAAATCCTCCTAAAATATTATACTTAAAATTATACGTAATCTAAAGAAATTGTCAATATATTTTTACTTTTCTTTAACTAGATATTCTTTAGGTTTAATCATGCCAAGTTTTTCTCTTGCAACTTTTTCTGCGAACTCTAAAGTTTCTCTGTTTTTATAATCTTTTTTCAATGATGATATATCTTCAATTAGCTCTTGCTTCTTCTCGGTGTAAGAGTTAAGTTGTTTTTCATATTCAGATATCTTTATCCCCTGCTTTGCCAATGCATATGGAAAATAGGTAAAGGTTAATATAAAAAGAATAAAAATTAAATTGCTCTTTCTTCTTTTTGAATTCCTCTTTCTTTTCATCATTCAATCCTTTCCACCATTTCAGAAGCCTCAGCCTTTTTAGGATTTTCTAGTAGTTTTAAAACTTTCACCCTTATAGTTCCCGTTCCAAAACCAACTTCAATAATGTCTCCAACGGAAACTTCGTCACCGGCTTTGCAGACCTTGTCATTAATTTTGACCCTCTTTCCATCACAGGCTTCCTTTGCAATAGTTCTTCTCTTTATAATTCTTGAATTTTTTAAAAATTTATCTATACGCATAACTACCTCTCATTTAAGTATATCAAACTTTTGTAGTTTTTCTACAATAAATAGAAATCATTTATTATTTTTAAACTTTTTTCAAGTTCACTATATGCATCTGTGTCTTCATAAAGAGGATTTATAATAACTCTACCATTTTCTTCTTTAGATTTTAAATCTCTTTCCAAATATCCCACAAGTCTTGAGTCATCTTTTAATGCAAGTCTAAATAAATCTTTCTCTGAAAGATTTGATTTTTTTATTTCCTTTTCAAGTATGTGGGCCTTTAAAAATAATTTACTTCCGTAGTCTAAAGAAGCATACTCAAAATCCGTTTCGTTATTAGAAAGGATTTCTATAATAGTATTTAGTAGATTCATGTCTTCTAAAATAATATCTGCAGCAGATTGGTTTATAGAAAAATCGAAATCTTTCTTTGCAATGGTATATAGACATGCGTTTTTAGCAGCTTTTATTCCTGCAAATGAATCCTCAACGGCAATGCAGTTCTCCTTATTAAGTCCAATGCCGTCCATCGCCTTTAGATATATTTCATTATCTGGCTTTGGGTTTACAACCAAGTCACCACCGATTATAAAATCAAAATAATCTTTTATGCCAGTCTGTTCTACTGCTTGAGTAATTGTCCTCATGGATGAAGATGATGCAAGAGCAAGTTTTAATCCCTTACTCTTTAACTGTGAAAGTGTATCATGCACATATGGAAAGAGTATGGTCTTATAGTCAATGTTCTCACCCATATATCCACTTCTAAATCGATGCATAAAGTCACCGTGGTCAAAGTCATCTTCGTAATAAAAAGCAATTACATCCCTTGAGTCCTTTCCAGAAAGACCAACAATTTTTTTAAAGTCTTCTCTATCAACCTTTTTTCCATCGGATTCAATAAGGCGGATAAGTGCATTATAATAGTATATTTCACTATTTATAAGCACTCCGTCCATATCGAAAATAATTCCTTTAATCATGCCTCTTAACATCCTTCATAGTCAGAGATAATCTTTAGTCTGTTTTCGTGTCTTCCACCTTCGTACTCAGCGTTAAGGTATTCAGAAACTATCATCTTAGCAACTTCTGAACCCACAACCCTTCCACCGATGGAAATTATATTGGCATTGTTGTGAACCTTCGCCATCTTCGCAGAAAACACTTCGTTTGTCACTGCACATCTTATTCCCTTAACCTTGTTTGCAGCTATTGAAATCCCTATTCCAGTTCCACAAAGTATTATTCCACAGTCAAAGTTGCCCTTAGCCACTTCTTCCGCTACTTTAATTCCAATGTTTGGATAGTCTGCCTTTTCGCCAATTTTAACACCAAAGTCTGTAACTTCATGTCCCATTTCTTTAATATAATCTATTAATTCTATTCTTAATTCTGCACCACCATGGTCACTTCCCATTGCTATTTTCATTTGTCCTCCTATAAAACTCTAGCTGATCCCTTGTATACTGCCCCTGATGAAGAGTCTACAGTTATAATCATCTCGTCATTTAAAATGGACATTGCATCCTTTGCTCCAATTACAGTTGGTTTTTTAAAGTGAAGTGCAAGGATTGCACCATGGGATGTTAGTCCGCCCTCTTCAATAACAACTGCCCCTGCTCTTTCAAAGAAAGGAACTAGCTCCTTGTCTACGGAACTTGTAACAAGAATATCTCCATCTTTAAATTTATTTATTAACTCTTCTTCAGTGTTGCCTTTTTTAACAAGGCCTATTACAGATTGTTTTCCAATTCCCTGTCCATTAATAACAACTTCACCAATGGTGTGAACCTTGATTAGGTTAGTAGTTCCACCAATACCTGCTGGAACTCCTGCAGTTATAACTATTAAGTCCCCTTGTTTCACAAAATTTTCTTCTAAGGCAGCCTTAATTGACTTGTCTATAACTTCGTCGGTACTGTCGCACATTTCTGATATAACAGGATGAACGCCCCATGAAAGCGCAAGCTTCCTCATAACAGACTCGTCATAGGTTGCAGCTATAATTCTCATATTTGGTCTTAGTCTTGAAACAGCTCTTGATGTGGAACCGGTTGTTGTTGCCGTTAATATGGCTGATGCACCAAGTTGTTCTGCCAAGTCCTTTGTGGCATGGCTAATTGAACTTGTAGAGGATCCATCAACCCAAGTTGTTCTTATCTTTGCGCTTTCTTTAAAGTCCTTTGAGTCTTCAGTGGACATGGCAATTTCACTCATAACTTTAACCGCTTCCACTGGATAAGAACCTGCAGCAGTTTCTCCTGATAGCATTATGGCATCAGAACCATCTATAATTGCATTTGCCACGTCTGTAACTTCTGCCCTAGTAGGTCTTGGGTTTCTTATCATGGAGTCAAGCATTTGAGTTGCTGTTATAACTGGTTTTCCTGACAAGTTTGTCTTTCTAATAATCTCTTTTTGAACCAATGGCATAAGTTCTGTTTTTGTTTCAACTCCCAGGTCTCCCCTGGCAACCATGATTCCATCTGATGCATTTATGATTTCATCCAAGTTATCAACGCCTTCTTGAGATTCAATTTTAGAGATGATTTGAATATCTCCTCCACCATTCTCCTCAAGAATTTTTCTAATATTTATTACATCATCTGCTTTTCTAATAAAGGATGCGGCAACAAAGTCAATTCCGTTTTCAATTCCAAAAACTAAATCTTCGTAGTCTTTTTCAGTTATGGATGGAAGGTTTATCTTCGCACCAGGTACATTTACACCCTTTCTACTCTTTAGAATTCCATAGTTTAAAACTTCAGTTACTATATCGGTATCTGTAACGTCAACTATTTTTAAATTTACAAGACCGTCATCTATTAGAATATGGCCACCTATGTGAACATCTTTTGGCAAGTCCTTGTATGATACGGAAATCTGACTTTGATCTCCAAGAACTTCTCTTGTGGTTAATGTAAAAGTATCTCCAATTGACAATTGAATCTGTTCCACTGAAAAGTCTCCCAGTCTTATTTCCGGACCTTTTGTATCAAGCATTATAGCAACTGGAAGCTTAAGTTCTTCCCTAGCTTTCTTTATATTTTCTATTCTCTTTAAATGTTCCTCATGATTACCATGGGAAAAGTTTAATCTACACACATTCATTCCAAGGCTCATCAGCTCTTTTAATGTTTCTAAACTCTCTGATGCAGGGCCTATTGTACATACTATTTTTGTCTTTTTCATAAAGTCCTCCTGATTTTAAATGGATATCTCCTGTGCCATATCATATAGTTCTTCGTTTAGGATATGAGGTGTTTCAATTGCATCATCAAGTGAAACATCTATAATCTTTCCTGCTTTATAAGCCATTGCCAAGCCCGATTGACCGTCTATTAAAAGTTTTACTGCGCGATTTCCCATTTCACTTCCAAGTAGTCTATCGTGGGGGCTTGGAGAACCTCCTCTTTGAACATGACCAAGTATGGTTACCTTTGTATCCACCTGTGTTATCTCTTCTATTTTTTCCTTTAATACATATGGCCTTCCTACTCCTTCAGCCATAACTATAATATGATGTAGCTTACCTCTTTTTCTACCTCTTTTTATCTTATTCATAATTGACTCTATATCAAGAGGCTTTTCAGGTATAACTATACTTTCAGCTCCCGACGCAACTCCTGCATATAGTGCCAGGTCTCCACAATGTCTTCCCATTACTTCCACAATATTTGCTCTACCATGGGATGATGAAGTATCTCTCAGTTTACCTACAGCTTCTGTAACCGTATTTACAGCAGTGTAAAACCCAATGGTTGAATCGGTGTAACCCATGTCGTTGTCAATGGTACAAGGTATTCCTATAACCTTAACTCCCATGTCATGTAGAACCTTAGCTCCTTTAAAGGATCCATCTCCGCCTAACACCACTAGGCCATCAATTCCAAAATCCTTTAATATTTGAAAGGCCTGCTTCTGTCCCTTTTCAGTTTGAAAATCTTCTGATCTGGCAGAACCTAATATTGTTCCGCCCCTTTGTATTATGTCTGCAACAGATGACACATTCATTTCATATATATCACCGTTAATCAGTCCATCATATCCAAATCTAATTCCCATTACTCTAAGTCCATTAAATATGGCAGTTCTCGCCACGGCTCTAATGGCAGCGTTCATTCCCGGAGCGTCTCCTCCGCTGGTTAAAATGGCAATTGTCTTCATATACACCTCTAAATAATTCTTATATTTTCTCTTCCCAGTATTGACTTAAGTTCATTCAATACTTCTTTATCTTCAAGATTTACATTGTATTCTTCGTTAAACATAAATCCTGTATTTGTCTTCTTAAAAAATAATTTCACTCTTGAATTACCCTTTTTGCCTATGAGTACCTGTTTTACAAGTTCAACTTTTTCCTTTTCACTTCCAACTTCAAAGATTAATTCAAGCGTTTTTTTATTGTTCACACGACTAATGGCATTGCTGTAATTTTTAAATCGTGATTCAAGATCTTCAATTTTTTCTACAAATATATTTCCCTCGCCATTTTCATTTATATTTACCCTACCTTTAATAGTAATAACTCTATCTTCCTCAATTAACTCTTTAAACTCCGAATAAGTTTTAGGAAAGATTACAATGGGTATGGTTCCGTATAAATCTTCTAAGGTTGCCGTTGCCATGGCAGAATGGGTATTCTTAGTGAATCTCTTTGTGACTTGATTTAGCACTCCAGAGACCACAACGACTTTCTTATCCCAATTGTCCTCTGCTTCCCTATTTTCAGAATCAAGTTCAAGGCTTGAAAACTCCTGTGTCTTTAAAATATAATCTTCATACTCCTTTAGTGGATGATCAGAAAGATATATTCCAAGAACTTCTTTTTCCATCTTTAAAAGTTCTTTCCTTGGATACTCCTTAACAGTATAGGTCTTCTCTTCCTTTTCTTCAACTATAGAACTGAAGTCGTCAAATAGACTGGACTGTCCGGGTATATTTGTCCTCTTGTCCTTTAGAACAGAGTCGATTATCATGGAGCACTCCACCATAAGGGAATGCCTATTAGGGGATATTTCAGAAAGGGCTCCTCCCATTATTAAACATTCTATGGCTCTTTTGTTTATAGTCTGTGAGTTTTTTGATGCAAGTCTCTCGATGAAGTCTCTAAAGTCCTTAAAGTCCCCTCCATCTTTTCTTGCTTCAACTATCGTGTCTATTAATCCGGTTCCAACATTTTTAATGGCCGAAAGTCCAAATCTTATTTTATCTCCTTCAACGGAAAACTTTTTAAAGCTACTGTTAACATTTGGAGGAAGAATTTCTATCTTTAATCTCTTGCACTCTTGAATGTACTGGGCAACTTTTTTACTGTCTCCCATTATTGATGAGATTAACGCCGCCATAAACTCCACAGTATAATAGTACTTTAACCACGCGGTTCTCATGGCAACCAGTGAATATGCAGCAGAGTGGGACTTGTTGAAGGCGTACTTTGCAAAGTCTATCATTAAGTCATAAATCTTATTTGCTGTGTCTTCATCAACGCCACGTCTTATGGCACCATCTATAAGGATATTGCCTTCATTGTCCTTTTGTCCATAAATAAATTTTACCCTTTCCTCTTCCATTACATCCATTTTCTTTTTACTCATGGCCCTACGAAGATTGTCCGCTCCACCGAGGGAGTAGCCTGCAAGTTGTTGCACTATCTGCATAACCTGCTCTTGATACACTATAGTGCCATAGGTTAAATTTAAAATTGGTTTTAATAGTGGATGTAAGTACCTTATGTTTTCAGGATTATTTTTATTTTTAATATAATTTGGAATCTCGTTCATTGGGCCTGGTCTAAAAAGTGAGTTTGCCGCAATAAGATCGTCAAAAACCGTTGGCTTTAGTTCAGACAAGAAATTTCTCATTCCAGGAGATTCAAATTGAAATATTCCCAACGTCTCAGCACTTGAAAATAGTTTCAATACTTTTTTGTCGTTTACATCAATTTTATTTATATCTATGTCAATGTTTCTGTTTTGCTTTATCAGTTTAATTGTGTCATCAATAACAGTTAATGTTCTTAGTCCCAAAAAATCCATCTTTAAAAGACCCAGTTCTTCAAGCTCCGTCATGTTGAACTGCGTTATAACAGAGTCTTTATTCTTAGCAAGGGGAACATATTCCACTATGGGCTCTTTTGAAATAACCACTCCCGCCGCATGGGTTGACGTATGTCTTGGCATTCCCTCTAGGTCATTTGCCACATCAATAAGCTTTTTAATCTCTTCAGAGCTATTATATATTTCTTTGAACTCCTCGCTTGTATCCAAAGCCTTTTCAATGGTTATATTTAGCTCATTAGGCACGTTCTTTGCCACCTTGTCTACCAGGTTTAGGGGAATTCCCATAACACGGCCTACGTCCCTTATACAGCCTCTAGCGCCCATTGTTCCAAATGTAACTATTTGGGCAACTTTATTTTCACCATACTTTTCTACAACATAGTCTATAACTTCTTCTCTTCTCTCGTAACAGAAGTCTATATCGATGTCGGGCATGGATACCCTCTCTGGATTTAAAAATCTTTCAAAGAGCAAGTTATATTTAATTGGATCAATGTCTGTTATGCCTAGAGCAAAGCTAATAATGGATCCTGCAGCAGAGCCCCTTCCAGGGCCAACCGGAATGTCTTTGCTCTTTGCAAATCTTATAAAGTCAGAGACTATTAGGAAGTAGTCCACATAGCCCATCTCTTCTATGGTCTTTAATTCAAATTGAACCCTCTCTTTAATATCTTCAGTTACATCTTCATATCTATTTTCAATCCCCGTCCATGTAAGGTTTCTTAAGTATTCATTATTAGTAAGACCTTCAGGCACTTTAAAATAAGGTAAGTGTAGATGTTCAAAGTCAAGGTCCACATTACATCTCTCAGATACCTTCATGGTGTTTTCTAAATATTCTGGATTATCAAAAAGTTCACTCATTTCCTGTGGGGAGCGTAGATAAAATTCTCCAGGAGCATAGTGCATGTCTTGGTTATTTGCATCTTGTAAAGTACGTCCAGTCTGAACACATAAAAGTACTTTATGGTTCTTCCAGTCATCTTTTTTTATATAGTGAACGTCATTTGTGGCACAGATCGGAATGTGAAGTTCTTCAGAAATATTTTTCATTCCAGCTATAACTATTTCATCTTCCTTCATTCCATGGTTTTGAACTTCTAAAAAGAAGTTGCCTTTGCCAAAAATGTCTTCAAGTTCGGCTGCCGCTTTTTTTGCCCCAGCATAATTATTGTTTACAAGTTTTTCAGATACCTCACCCTTTAAACACGCAGAAAGGCATATTAGTCCCTCACTATACTTTCTAAGCACATCTTTATCAACTCTAGGTTTATAATAAAATCCATTTAAATAACCAAGGGATACTATCTTCATCAAATTTTTATATCCAATATTGTTTTCTGCAAGCAGTATCAAATGGTTATAATTTTTATTTTGAGGACTCTTATCCATATAATTTTTATTAACGGTATATACCTCACAGCCTATTATAGGTTTTAAATCTCTTTTTTTAGCTTCTTTATAAAATTCAACTACACCGAACATGCATCCATGGTCCGTTATGGCACAGCTTTCCATGCCAAGTTCTTTTACTCGGTCTAGTAGTTTAGGTATTGGACTAAATCCGTCAAGCAAGCTATATCCCGTATGTAAATGTAAATGAGTAAATTTTGTCTCCATGTTTATTCCTCTCCTGTGTAAATTGTATCATAAGCTAAAAGATTTCTTAAATAAAGAGATAATAAAAGCTGTTGAGTATATGTATTCATATCCTATCAACAGCTAAAAAAATATGGTACCAAGTTTCCTCGGTACCATTAGTTTTTTTGGTAATTACTTAAGTTCTACAGTAGCTCCAAGTTCTTCTAATTGAGATTTCATTTCTTCTGCTTCAGCCTTAGCTACGCCTTCCTTAAGTGTCTTAGGAGCTCCGTCAACTAATTCTTTAGCATCTTTTAGTCCAAGACCAAGTAAGTCTTTAACAACTTTGATTATCTTAATCTTTTGGCTTCCTGCTGATTCTAATACTACATCGTATTCAGATTTTTCTTCTGCTCCACCAGCTTCTCCGCCTGCAGCAGCAGCTACTCCACCTACAACTACAGGTGCTGCAGCTGAAACTCCGAATTTTTCTTCTGCTTCTTTAACTAAGTCATTTAATTCAAGAACTGACATGTTCTCAATTGCTTCTAATATTTGTTGAATATCCATTATAATCCTCCGTTTAATTTTTAATTTATTCTGCAGTAACTTCTTCTGCTTCTTGTGCAGGACCTTCCTCAGATCCTTCTTCTTTTTTCTTAGCTATAGCATCTAATAAGTATACGAAGTTAGATACTGGTGCCTTCAAGCTACCAAGTAACTTACCGATAAGAACTTCTTTAGATGGTATAGACGCTAATTCTTTAACACCTTCAATGTCAAGAAATTTTTCATCAATATAACCTGCTTTAATTTCTAAGTTTTCATGCTCTTTTGCAAAGTCATTAGTAATTCTAGCAGCTGCAGTTTCTTCGCCCATACTGAATGCAATTGCATTTGGACCATTTAAATGTTCTAAGATAGAATCATGTCCAAGGTTTTTAAATGCAATGTTCATCATTGTATTCTTGTAAACTTTGTAAACTACATCTTCTTTTCTGAATCTTTCTCTTAGTTCTGTTAACTCTTCAACATTTAGTCCTCTATAGTCAACTAATACCATTGATTTAGATTCTTCAATGTTTTTAGTAATTTCAGATACTACTGATTCTTTTTGCTTTAAAACGTGATCTTTCAAAAAAATTCACCTCCACTACCGTTTAATACCAAAAACTTAAATATAAAAAATCTTTCTACCCAAAAAGGCAGAAAGATCTGAATTCAATCTTGTCTACCTCGGTAGGAAATTAAGTTTTCACACCTACTGTCTTTGGCAGTATTTAATTACCTAGTATATTATGACAGATGTTTTTTAATCTGTCAAGCTTTTTATTCTTCTTCTGCTGCTGCTTCTTCAGTTTCGTCAACAGTTGGAACATCAGCTGCGTCTACTTCTTCTGCATCTTCTTCAATAACTTCTTCTCTTGGTTCAGAAAGAATTGCAACTGGTTCATCAGCATCTTCAAATAATTCAATCTTGTCGTTTCCGTAGATATCTAAGTCAGCAACTGTTAATGTTTCACCAATCTTCATATTTTCTACATTTACAATAGCTTCTGAAGGGATGTCTGATGGAAGACATTCAACTTCAATTTCATTTAGTAAGTGCATTAATACTGATGGTTGTTCGTGGATGTTGTCTCTTCCTTCACAAACAACTGGAACAACAACTCTCATCTTAGTATTCATGTCTACACCAACGAAGTCAACGTGAACGTATTGGTTCTTGAAAGGATGTTTTTGAACGTCTTTAATAAGAGCCTTTCTTTCTTTTCCGTCAATGTTTAAAGTTACAAGGTTAGAAGTACCTGCTGTTAAGTATAACTTTTCTAAGTCTCTTTCTTCTACAACTAGATTGACGTTTTCTTCTCCTCTTTGATAGATAACTCCTGGAACTCTTTTTTCCACTCTTAATTTATCTACTTTATTCTTTCCTGTACCCATTCTAACTTGGGCGTTAATTTTAAAATCTGTCATGCTTACCTCCATATAAAAATATTAAGACTTTAACAATAATAACACAATTATGCCCGGAATGCCAAATATTCCTGCAACTAATGCATTTAAAAATGTTAAGTTTAATGTAATTCCAAAAATTCCACCTATTAAATTGAAAACAAATAATAGTAACAAGCCTGAAATACTATTGATAATTAGCTTGCCCACAGCTTTTATTGAAAAGCTTAGGAGTCTAAAAAATAGCATCATTAGTACAACGGCTATTATGATTACAAAAATCTGCATAATATCACCAGCTAATATTAGTTTTCGTCATTTGAATCGTCATCATTTTTTTGGTCACTATCATTATTATAATTATTATTTTCGCCATTGTCATCATTTGTATCTTGATTTGTGTCGTCTTGTTGATTGTCATTTTCTTCATTTGTATCTTGATTTGTGTCGTCTTGCTGATTGTCATTTTCTTCATTTGTATTTAAGTTATTTTCTTTACTTACTTTAGCAAGACCTAAATACTCTTCTAAGCATAAATTATTTCTATGCATTTCATCTGCAACAGTTGGCTCCACAAATCTTATATGCCATGGTTCAAACTTTCTTCCAGTTATATTTTCCTTGTCCTTAGGATATCTGATAATGAATCCATATTTATGAGCGTTTTCAACTAGCCACTTATACTCCTTGCTGTCTTGGAAATTGTCGTTGTACTTATTTTCATAATCCTCTCCAACAACGTCAAATGCAAGGCCAGTTTGATGTTCGCTCTTACCTGGTTCAACCTGTGATCCATCCGCCATGTACTCTCCAAATGCAGATACGCCATCGGTATATCCATTTGTCTTTTGTTGTTCATAGCTTCTAAAGTCACTTGCAATTTTTATTATTATTCCATCATTCTTAGCTTTTCTTGCCATGATGTCAAAGTTTGTCTTTGCCTGTACATTCATTCCTGGTTGGAAGTCTTCTGGCAAGCTATATTGATTATTTACCACAAGTATTCCCTTTATAACCTTAAGTTGGTCTGGGTTATTTACAGTTGAAAGGTTTGAACTTTCAATATAACCGTCGATGCCGTTGTATCTAACTTTGTTAAATCCATTTGTAACACCATAGTTTTCAAGGTATTCTCCAGCTGCAATTTCTCCAAGCTCTGTAGATGAAGTATTGCTTTCTTGATAATACTTAGCAGATTTTGTAACTAATACAAAACCTTTCAAACTTGTGGTTTCATTGCTATTTACGGTTTCCACAATATTTGCAGGGTCTGTACCTGCTATGTTTTTCTTGTTTTTTGCATCAAGAACTGATTTTAGTAAAAGCGCAAGGATTAAAACTGCTATAATTGAAACTCCAACAGTAATCATTCGCTTTTTCTTTTTCTGTTCTTCTCTTTTCTTCATTGCAATGTGTTGTAATCTTCTTCTCTCTTGCTCAATAGCCTTAGGATCCATCTTTATGGTATGGTCCCTAAAGTTTTGATTTCTTTCGTAAGAAGGGTTATGCTCTGATGAAGAATTTCTTCGTCTATACTCCTCAGACCTTTGAGTTCTCTGTCTGGACTCTTCGTCTCTTGTGACATTTCTGTTTTTCAGTCCATCCACACCTTGATCTAAGAAGCTATATTTTTCGTTGATATCTCTAAAACTCTTTCTTCTCTTAGACATTTTTTACTCCTTTTGAAACTGAGGAATATATTTTTAGTAAATCTTTTACACTTGCCTCTTTTGAAAAGTTCAAGTCCACATACTCCCTAATTTCTAGTTTGTTAAATCCTTTTATACCATTATACATTAATTTTAGTTTATTTGCTAAGTCTAAGACATTGTTTTTCTCTGCAATTACGCCATTAAACTCCCTAATGAAGTGTTCAGAGCCTCCATTGTTCACTGTAATAACTGGAAGACCACAGTTCATCGCCTCAATATACACCTTTCCATAGGTTTCATGATGAGAGGCCAATATAAAAAGATCTGACTTGTTGTACTCTTCATTTATTTCACTTAAACTCTTATGACCCATTAAAAATATTTTATCTTCCATTCCATTTTTTTGAATCAACTTAATAAGATTTTCCCTTTCAGGCCCTTGTCCAAAGATTTTTAAAGTAGCATTTTTATCTTTAAACACATTTGTAAAGGCTTCTATAACTTCAAAATGGCCCTTGTCTTTAATTAAATTTCCCGTTGATACCACATGGAACGTATCTTCATCAAAATTATAATTTTTTAAAGTAAATGAATTTGTGTCAACTACAGTGGGAGATACGACCGGAACTACACCAAAGTTTTTCTCCATAATTTTTTTAAAGTATGGGCTTCCTACAATTAGTTTGTCACAGTTATTATAGACATATTCTCCAATAATCCTCTTCTCTTTTGATATATCGTTAATATCTTCCTTGTTCACATGGGAAGAGTGCTCTGAAATTACAATTGGCAAATCTATTTTATTTTCTTTAATGACTTTTACAAAGGGATATGAATAATTTAGAAAATGTGAGTGTAAAATATTAGTTCCCTTTTCTCTACCCAAAATTTTTGGAAGATATTTTTTTAGTGCAAGGCTTCCATATTTCATTTGAGTTAGTTCATTTAAATTGCCTAGGGGAACACTGATATTATAATATCTTATTCCCTTGTACTCACCTTCACTATAGCCCCACTTTCTCCATCTTCTAATTGATCTTATGTCAAGGGACACCATGTATACATCAATCCCCTCTTCCTTCAAGGCTTTGGCGTATTCAAATTGATGTATTCCATACATTGGGGTCTTTTCATTTGGAATGCCTTGTGTGGCCATCAACACTTTCATTTTATTTCTCCAACCTTTCAGGAGTGAAGTTAGGAACGATATTTTTTAAATCCCTAAGTATTACATTGTAATCCTTCTGATCCAAGTCTCCCTTAAGTTTATTTAATCCCTCTTCTAACATTTCTTTGTCATGTATAACTGGTTTTTCAATAAATATCTTTTTAAATTCTGTTTTTGTAGAATTGTCTAAGTCCAAAATTAACTCTTCATATAGTTTTTCCCCAGGACGTAGCCCTGTGAATTCTATTTTAATATCTTCATTTGGTATAAATCCAGAAAGTTCAATTAATTTTTCTGCCAAGTCTACAATTCTAACTGGCTCACCCATGTCAAGTATAAATATCTCTCCACCTTTTGCAATTGCTCCAGCCTGCATAACCAATTGGCAGGCCTCTGGAATGGTCATGAAATATCTTATAATGTCAGGATGTGTAACTGTTACTGGCCCTCCATTTTTAATTTGTTCTTTAAATAGAGGTATAACTGAACCATTGGACCCTAACACATTTCCAAACCTAACTGCAACGAAGTCGGTATTTGATTCCCTATTTATGGTTTGAATCATTATTTCGCAAATCCTCTTTGTACATCCCATTACGGAAGTTGGATTAACCGCCTTGTCCGTAGATATGTTTACAAACTTTTTCACACCATACTTGTCGGAGCATTTTAAAATATTTAAAGTTCCAAACACATTGTTTTTCACCGCTGATATTGGCGAATCTTCCATTAGTGGAACGTGCTTGTGGGCTGCTGCGTGAAATACTATTTCAGGTCTATACTTATCAAAGACACTGTCCATTCGGTCCATGTCCCTAATACTGTCTATTAGCACTTCGATGGGTGGATTTTTATATTTTCTAATAAGTTCCATTTGAATATTGTAGATGCTATTTTCATAAATATCTAGCATTACCATCTTCTTTGGACCAAATTTAATTATCTGTCTACACAGTTCGGAACCTATGGAGCCACCGGCACCGGTAATTAAAATCACCTTGTCTTTAATAAAATCCTCTAGA
This sequence comes from Lagierella sp. ICN-221743, assembly GCF_037890055.1. Classification (NCBI taxonomy): domain Bacteria; kingdom Bacillati; phylum Bacillota; class Tissierellia; order Tissierellales; family Peptoniphilaceae; genus Lagierella; species Lagierella sp. ICN-221743. The sequence goes on from NZ_JBBKBD010000010.1 coordinate 34,123, forward strand.
GAGTCTTGGTCCAAATGAATTTCATCTCTTCCTAAAAGGTCTTCAATTTGAACTTCTCTCATCTTAGACAAGTCAAAATTCTTTTCGTCTATTACGGTGTAGTACCCTGGTATTAATTTTGTCTTTATCTTTGTCCTATTACATCTTTGAAGTATTTCCCTTGCATCATTTTCCTCTGCAGAAGGAAGTGCAACGATTATCTCTTCAATACCATAGTCATTTACAACCTTTTCAATATCATCTCTAGTTCCAAGAACAGGTACTCCCTTTATGATTTTATTCTTTTTATTTATATCATCGTCGATGAAGCCAATGGGAACATTTAATATCTCAGCGTGTTTGTTAAGCTCCTTTACCACCAACACTCCCGCTTCACCTGCGCCTATTATAAGAGTCTTTTTTGGTTTCTTTCCAGTTTTATTAGGTGACTTAGTATCTATAAGGCTATACTTCGCCCTTGAAAGTAGTCTTACTCCTGGAACTAAACCAGACTGAATAACAAGTCCTATAACATAAATTGACCTTGGCAAGTCCTTGTCAATAGCAATTAACATTCCTACTACAACGATTATGTTTGCAATTAGAACTGCAAATTCAGCTCTTACAAATTCTTCAATACTTGCATATCTCCATAGGGTTTTGTAAAGCCCCATAATGAAGAATACAAGTATACAAAATGCTGTTATAAATGGAGCGTATTTGAAATATACATTTAAGTATATGTCTGGTAATGTACCGTCAAATCTCAAATACAATCCAAAGATATAACTAAAATTTATGATTATTATGTCAAGTAAAACCAAAGTAATTGTTCTTAAGTACCTCATCTAACTCTCCTCTTTAAAACTTTGATAAACACTTTCTATTTTAGCAAAGTTTTCTTTAAGTATAAACTTATCTAATACATATTCCCTAGCATTTTTTCCCATTTCAATTCGTAAATCTCTATCCAAATAAAGTTTTTCTAAAGATTTAAAAAGCTCCGTTACATTTTCTGGCTCCACAAGTAAGGAACTCTTTCCTGGACATGTTGCTTCAGGTAATCCTCCTACATTGGAGCACACAACTGGCACACCACAGCTTTGAGCTTCAACTGCAGACACACCAAAGCTCTCTTGTAATGACGGGAATACTGCCACATCCATTTCATTGTAGGTGTCTACAACTTTATCAATGTCTAAATAGCCTCTAAATTCAACTAATTCATCTATACCCAGTTCTTTAGAAAGATTTTTAAGATTCTCTTTTTCTTCACCGATGCCTGCAATAATTAGTTTAAATTTTTCATCTTTATAATTATCTACAAGCTCTTTAAAAGCTCTTATTAAATAGTCTAGGCCATATACTTTAAAAAGCGACTTCACAGTTCCAATAGTAAATTCATTTTTATTTTTAAACCCAGGAATAGGTTTAAAAGTTTCGGTGTTAACTCCAAAGTATGTTACCATGACATCTCTATTTGTATATTTTTGAATTTCATCCTTCATGTCGCTTGATGTGGACAAGATAACAGAAGGCTTTTTTAAATTGTATTTCAACAGGCTCTTATGAATAAAAGACCTTCTTGGAAAGTCATAGACATCAGAACCCCATACGGAAAGTATGTATGGCTTAAAATTTAAAAGCGCTCCTAATAATCCATAGCTAGTGGCATAGTGGGCATGAACTATATCTGGTTTTTCTTTTTTTATAATTTCTTTGACTTTCTTAATCTTCCCAAAATATGAAAAGAGTTTTTTTCTATCGCTTTCATAAATCGTCTCTCCAACATTGAAGTTATAAACCTTACATCCAGGTATACTTCCTTCCGTAAGAGATATAACGATAATTTCATAGCCTCTATTCAAAAAATATTCGCACCACTTCTTAGTGTGGGCAGAAGTTACGTCTGCAAAAAAACAAATTTTCATTTCCATCTCCATTTCTAATGAAATTATACCATAGAAAAGCTTTACTCTTCTAAATTGGTTGGGCAATAAAAAATCCCCTGAAGAGTGTTTCAGGAGATAGTTTTATTTTATTATTCTGCAGAGTATGGTAATAATGCAACTTGTCTTGCTTTTTTAATCTCTTCAGTAACAGCTCTTTGGTGTTTTGCACAACATCCAGTAGCTCTTCTTGGAAGGATTTTACCTCTGTCAGAAATGTATTTCTTTAAAGTATTGATATCTTTATAGTCGATCTTTTTGTTCTTATCAGCACAAAAAGCACATACTCTTCTTCTAGGTCTAAATCTTCTTTGCATCAAAGTACCTCCTTATCTAAAATGGTATATCGTCATCATTTAAAGGAAAAGCATCGCCACCTAGGCCAAAATCATCCTCTGGAAAATCTTGACTAAAACCAATTTCTTTATTGTAGTTGTTTCCTTGATTAAAGCCTTGGTTTTCCTGATTATAATTCGAATTGCCTTGGTTGTAGTTTGAATTACCTTGATTATTTCTTTGACCTGAACCACCGATGAAGAAAATTCTATCAGCAATGACATCTGTTCTGTAAACTCTCTTACCATCTTGTCCATCATATGAGCTGGTTTGAATTCTTCCTGAAACAGCTAATTCTCTTCCCTTAGTAATATAAGTTGATATAAGTTCAGCTGTCTTACCAAACGCGGTAACTCCTATGAAGTCAGCAGTTGGTTGACCTTTTTGTTCAGCTTCCATCTTCTTGTCCCTAGACATACCTCTGTCTACAGCTAATGTGAATCTACAAATAGCTAAACCTGATCCTGCTGCATATCTAAGTTCAGGGTCTCTAGTAAGTCTTCCTATTAAATTAACGCTATTCAACTTTGCCCTCCTTAGGCTTCCTTTACCACGAACATGTATCTTATGATGTGGTCAGAAATTTTACACTTTCTTTGAAGTTCATAAATTAATTCAGGTTCAGCTTCGAAATCAATTATAACGTAGTATCCCTCTTTTATATAGTTGATTTCATACGCTAGCTTTCTCTTACCCCATTCATCAACTTCAAGAACTTTACCATTAGATTCAACAGTACTCTTGATAACATCAAGGGCTTTGTTTCTTACCTCGTCTTCTAGATCTGGTTTGAATACAATAACTCCTTCGTAATTTCTCATGTCTATACACCTCCTTTTGGTCTCTGGCTCGCTTACGCGGCAAGGATACTTAAGTATATTACCACAAATAAAAAAATAATTCAAATATGTATTTAAAGTTTATAAAATGATATAATCGTTTTAGAATAGAGGAGGTTGAGATGAAGAAAAAAGTTTATGTTCCTGAGGTTGAATCGGAACTTCGTAGAAGATCTGTAACGATGCCCCAGGTAATTAGAAATGCCAGTGGAATAATTATTTTAAACAAGAGAATAAAATCACTAATTTTTTCTACAGATATAGCTGTAATTCACAATAGCAATCCCGATGCAGTTATGGCAGTGTATCCTTTTACACCGACATTAACCATAACACAAGCACTAATGTCCGCATCCTTCGTTCCACTTTTTATAGGTGTTGGTGGTGGACTTACATCTGGAAATAGATCTGTGTACTTGGCACTTCAAGCAGAACTTCTTGGTGCCTATGGAGTAGTTGTCAATGCACCAATTAAAAATGAAGTTATAAAAGATATGTCCTCTTCACTTGACATACCTGTGGTTGCCACAGTGGTTTCAGAAAACGACGACTTCGAAGGGAAAGTAAATGCCGGCGCAAAAATATTTAATGTTTCCGGTGGAAAGAATACAATCGAAATCGTAAAGAAAGTTAGAGATATATTCGGAGAGGAGTTTCCTATAATCGCAACCGGTGGCAGAACCGAGGAGTCCATTATAAAAACTATTGAAGCGGGAGCAAATGCAATTACCTACACTCCTCCTTCCAGTGCAGAAATATTCTCTTCCGTAATGCAAAATTATAGAGAGTTCAAATAAAAAACAGGTAAGAATTATTCCTACCTGTTATTTTTGTATTAACTCTTTTAACCTTCCAGTCAAAGTGTAGTTAACATTTTTTAAATCTTCTATTTTTTTAACGCCTAGAAGCATCATTATAATCTTTGATTTTTCTATTGTTGATTCCACATATTTCTTTGCTTCGTCAAATCCACCATGCATTAAATATCTTAACACCTCGCCGCTAAGCGCAGTAAAGTTTGCTCCAAGTATAAATGACTTTATAACATTGTCCGCAGTATTTATTCCGCCACTGCTGATGTAAAATGCATCGGGGTTTTCCCTTTTGCAATCCATAAGAGCTTTCGCTGTTGGTATTCCCCAACAGTACATGTCTGAAAAATCCTTGTCCATATTTCTCATATCTTCAATCTCTATGAAGTTTGTTCCACCGGCACCTGCAACATCGATGTACTTAACACCAATATTTGTAAGTTTTTTTGAAACTTCTGCAGATATACCAAAACCAACTTCTTTTATAATAATTGGCTTGTCAAAATTTTTTATAAGGTATTCAATGTTTTTTTCGATATCTCTGAAGTCCCTGTCACCTTCATCCATAAACATCTCTTGGGCAACGTTTAAATGAAGCTGCATTGCATCTGCATCTATCATAGAAGAAGCTTCCTTTAGTTCTTCCAAGCTTTTATTAGCAGAAAGATTTCCTATTAATATACCGTCTTCTCCTAAGATATCCCTGGCAATTTCGAAAGACTGCCTACATTCAGGATAATCTAATCCAACGGTTTGAGACCCAACTGCCATAGGTATATTTAAATCCCTGGCAATTCTTGCAAGATCTTCGTTTATTGAAGAAAGTTCGTCTGTACCACCTGTCATTGCATTTATCATTAGTGGAAAGTCTACAGTCTTCCCCAAAAACGAAACTCTTGTGTCAATTTCTTCAAAGTTAATTCCTGGTAATGAGTTGTTTTCGATATAAATATCTTCGAAAAGATTGTCTCCAACGTATTCAGTTTTCAAATAGCTTTCTACATGTTCTCTTTTTCTTTCCTGCCTCATCTAAACCTCAATTCTAATTAACTTTTCAATAGCATTAATTAAAAACTGTGAACTAATGTTTAGTTATAGTCCTCGTCATTATCGTAGCCATTGTCGTTATCATCGTTGTAGTTCTCATTGTAGTCGTCATCATCATTGTAACTATTTTGATCTTTGTATTTATCTATTTCACTTGGATCAATGAAATAATCTCTAAATATATCTGAGAATAATTTATTCATTTTCTTTTCGTCCGCATAAAAATATGCCACCCTTACACCATTAGGGTACTCATCACCAGTTGTACCTTCTAGGGTGTATGTGTGTAGTTTGTCTTCACTAAAGTTTACTGCCTTTAGTGCAACTGCTCCAAGATTTCCCAAGTCAATATTGGTTTCAACATTTTGTTTATATACATCTAAAATTTTACCGATATTCAAAATATTTGACGGTTTAAGTACTGCTTTCATAAGCTGTTTTAAAAAGTATTGTTGGTTTTGAACCCTCTCTAAATCCGTTCCAGTTCTCAAAAGTTCCCTTGCTCTAACAAAGTAAAGCGCTTGAGCTCCGTCCAATGTGGTTGGTCCCTTTGGAATGTGTAAATTTATATCTGGCACATTTAATTCCACCGGCGAGTCCACTTCAACGCCACCTACCGCCTCTACAATTCTTGTAACAGCGTCATAGTCTACGCTCATGTAATAGTCCACGTCAAGTCCAGTAAGTTCTCTTACTGCCTTTAACGCTCCAGTAATACCATCGTAGGCATGGGCTGCGTTTATCTTTACATCGCTTCCGTTGTAGTTCACCTTAGTATCTCTAGGAATTGATACTACGTTTATTTCTCCTGTCTTGAAGTTTACATTACATAGCATCATAGTGTCAGTTCTAACATGTTGATCCATGGCTTCGCCTTTAACATCTATGTTCTTGTCAACTCCTACTAATAAGAAAAGTAAATCTCCGTCTAGTTTTTGTTCTATTTCATTGTCTTTTCCTATGTCTGTTCCATCTATTTCTACAGTGGATCTCTCTTGCAAATCTTTAAGTTCACTAGCTACAAAATAGCCTCCACCAAAAAGTATTAAAGATATTAAAAATATTATTACTGATCTAGCTTTCATTTTCCCTCCAAAGAACAAAATGTTCTAATTAATTATATCACTGAGGTTTTATTTTTCAATAGCAAAAAATAGAAAACTGGGCTAAAATAGCCCAATTTTATAATTTGAATTGTTACAATTTTTCTACATTTCCGCTATAATTTCTTTTCTTTTCAATATTTCCTTAGCTTGAGATAACATTAACTTTATTCTATTTACTTGGTTTACCTCACTAGCTCCAGGGTCGTAGTCAATTGGAACGATGTTTGCATCAGGGTACATCTTTCTTACTTTTTTTATTACGCCCTTGCCTGTAATATGGTTTGGCAAACATCCAAATGGTTGAATACATACAATATTATTTGCACCAACCTCTATTAACTCAACCATTTCTGCAGTTAATAACCAACCTTCACCATATTGATTTCCTAAAGACACTATTTTTTCTGCTCTGTCTTCAAGGTCTGTAATATATAACGGAACATGGTATCTAGTACCTTCCAGTGCACGCCTAATATATTTTCTGTAGTATTCAATATACTTGACGCCCATTTGTGAAACAAATGCAGAGAATTTACCCTTTGATAGTAGCGTTGCCTTGTGGGTAGTGTTTCTCAAGCAGTAGAGCACAAAGTCAGTCAAGTCTGGAAGCACGACTTCGTTACCTTCAGCTTCCAAAATCTCTTGCAAGTTATTATTTGCCTGTGGAAGATACTTAACTAATATCTCACCAACTATTCCAACTTTTGGTATCACTTTTTCTTCTATCTCAATATCAGAAAAATCTTTTACAATTTTATCCACATTCTTTTTGAAATTACTTGTGGCACTTTTCTTAATGTCCACTCGACACTTATCTATCCAAAACTTCTTTAAGTCGTCAGTCTCTCCCTTAATAACTTCATATGGTCTTGTGGCGTTGGATAACCTCATGATTAAGTCACCATATAAAATTGATATAATCATCTTGTGAGCAAGGGGCGCCGAAATTTCAAACCCTGAGTTTGTTTCAATGCCCTGGGCCGATAGAGCTATCACCGGAATGTTTGAATAGCCTGCTTCTGCAAGTGCCTTTCTAATGAAGCCTACATAGTTTGATGCTCTACATGCACCACCGGTTTGAGTCATAAGAAGGGAAATATTATCGGTGTCGTATCTTCCTGATTTTACTGCTTCCATCATTTGACCAACAACTGTGATTGATGGATAGCATGAGTCGTTGTTTACATACTTAAGTCCCTCGTCAATAACCTTTGAGTCAACATCTTTTAGAAACTCTACATTGTATCCTTCCGTTTCAAAGGCAGCCTGCATAATTGCAAAGTGATCCGGTGCCATTTGAGGTGCTAGTATTGTGTGAGTCTTTTTCATTTCCTTTGTGAAGTCAATGGTTTCAATATGGAAATCGTCATCTTTTATTACTGGCTTTTTGTCCTTTAAAGCCTGTGTTAATGACCTTAGTCTTATTTTAATTGCACCAAGATTTGAAACTTCATCTATCTTAATCAAGGTGTAAATTTTTCCCTTTGATTGTAAAATTTCTGAAACTTGGTCTGTAGTTACTGCGTCAATTCCACATCCAAATGAGTTTAGTTGAACCAGTTGTAAGTCCTTTGAATTTGAAACAACTTGCGCCGCCCTGTATAGTCTTGAGTGGTACACCCATTGGTCCAGTACCCTAAGTTTACCTTTAATGTCGTCTTCATAGGTAATAACCGAGTCTTCAGATAGAACCGCCCATCCTAAAGATGTTATTAGTTCTGGGATGCCGTGGTTTATACCAGGGTCCACATGGTATGGCCTACCTGCAAGGACAATTGCATTGATGCCCTTTTCTCTAATGTAGGAAAGTGACTTTTGCCCTTCCATTCTTATGTCTTCCCTAAAGGCGTGGAACTCATCCCAAGCCCTGTCCAGTGCATTTTTTATCTCTGATTTTTTAAGTCCTTCACATTTAAGTTCTTCGTAAAGTCTGTCTGCTAACTTCTTTTTGTTTTGAAGAGATAAAAATGGATTTAAAAATTTAACTTTTTCGTCATCTAAGTTTTCTAAATTATTTTTTATTACTTCTGGATAACCTGTTACAACAGGACAGTTAATATTGTTATCTACATTTTCAAATTCTTGCTTTTCATAGAAGATTGAAGGATAGAAAATAAATTTAACTCCCTTTTCTATTAACTCTTCTATATGGCCATGTACCATCTTCGCAGGGAAACACGCAGTCTCACTGGTTATGGAAGCAATTCCCCTTTCGTACATCTGTCTGTCGGATTTGCCTGAAAGTACAACTTCATATCCAAGTGATGTGAAGAAGGTAAACCATAGCGGATAGTTTTCATACATATTTAAAACCCTCGGCATACCAACGGTGCCCCTAGTGGCCTTTTCCTTTGAAAGTGGCTTATAGTAGTTAAATAGCCTATTGTACTTATATTCATACATGTTTGGAAGCTTTGAGTCATTTGATACTTCTACACCTGCTCCTCTTTCACATCTATTTCCAGTTACATATCTTTTGCCATTGTTAAAAATATTTATTGATAACTTACAGTGGTTTGAACATCTATTACACTGTGCATTTTTTTGCGTATAGGTAAAGACTTCAAGTTCTTCCTTATTTAAAAGAGTTGTTGCCCCAGTACTTTTTTCCTTCGCCATTAAGGCCATTCCCATGGCTCCCATAAGTCCAGCTATTTCAGGTCTTACGGCAGTTCTTCCGGTTACCTTTTCAAAGGCCCTTAAAACTGCATCGCCATAGAAGGTTCCTCCTTGAACAACTATGCTCTTGCCCAGGCGTTTAGGGTCACGAACCTTTATTACCTTTTGAATTGCATTTTTTATTACAGAGTAGCAAAGTCCCGCCGCAATATCCGGAACGCTTGCTCCCTCTTTTTGCGCCTGCTTTACCTTAGAATTCATAAACACAGTACATCTTGAGCCAAGGTCCACAGGGTGTCTTGATTTTATTGCCTCTTTTTGAAACTCCTCCGCAGTATATCCTAGGGATTTGGCAAAGGTTTCAATAAATGAGCCACATCCAGATGAACAAGCTTCATTAAGCTGTATGGAGTCGATTATCCCATCGGATATATGCATGGCCTTCATGTCTTGGCCACCAATGTCCAGTATAAAGTCCACGTCATTTCTAAAATATGAGGCAGCTTTGTAATGAGCTAAGGTTTCAACCTCTCCCACATCAACATTTAACGCAGCCTTTATAAAGTCTTCTCCATAACCTGTTATACCTGAACATGCAATCTTTGCCTTGGGATTTAATTTGTCATAGATTTCCTTTATAACTTCAATAACAAGTTCCAGTGGCTTGCCGTAGTTATTGCCATATTTGCTATATAAAATATTATCGTCTTTGTCAATTAAAACAACCTTTGAAGTGGTTGACCCCGCATCAATTCCTAAATAACATGGTCCTTCATATGTGCTTATGTCGTTTTTCTTGCTGTAAGCTCCACCATGGCTCTTTAAAAACTCTTCATATTCTTCATCGTCTTTGAATAGAGGTTCTAAAACCTGCTCCTTATCCACTTCAACTTCAATTGGTCTATTTATTTTTTCAACTAGCTCTTTAAATGGTATTTCCTCTAGCTCCCTTGATGCAATTGCCGCACCCATGGCAACAAATACTTCGGAGTTTTCAGGAACGATAAAATTATTGTCATCCCTTCCTAATGTCTCTTTAAATCTTTCCGCAAGTTGGTCCAAAAAGTGTAGTGGACCACCTAGTAGGGCAATGTTTCCCTTAATAGGCCTTCCACATGCAAGGTTTGAGATGGTTTGGTTTACCACAGACTGTAGTACTGAAACCGCAATGTCTTCCTTGGAAGCACCTTGATTTATTAATGCTTGAATATCTGTCTTTGCAAACACACCACAACGGGATGCAATTGAAAAAATATTGTTGTAATTCTTTGCATACTCATTTAATCCCGATGCATCGGTTTTAATTAAAGATGCCATCTGGTCGATAAAGGCTCCCGTTCCACCGGCACAGATGGAGTTCATTCTCTGTTCCACATTGCCTGTTACATAAGTTATTTTACTATCTTCGCCACCGAGTTCGATGGCAACGTCAGTTTGTGGAATAAATGTCCTTATGGCAGTTGTTCCAGACACAACTTCTTGAATGAAGTTTATATCCCAATACTTTTCTACAAACATACCTCCAGAACCTGTAACCATAATTGTAATGTACTTATCTGGGAACTCTTTAAAAGCATCCAAAATAACAGACTTAACAGTCTCTTCCACATTTGATTTATGTCTTTTGTATTCTCTATATAATAGTTTGTTGGATTCATCAATCACAACTAATTTTACTGTGGTTGATCCAACATCAAGCCCAACATTATAAGCCATGACTACCTCCTAGGGCACTGCCCTGAAAAATGTTTCTCTTCTTTAATTCTTTATTGATATTCCCAATGACCTTTATCTTGTCCCTTGGCCAAAGGGGCTTAAATAATTTATTTTTATCAGGATCACCTGTAATCCTATGTATAATTATATCTTTCCTAAGTAAATGGATAGCGTCACAAACTGCGTCAATGTATTCATCCATTTCTATTATTTTAAACCTAGTATTTAAATAGTAATCATAAAGCGGACTATCCCCATAAATATAAAGGCTGTGAAACTTAACGCCCCATATGGGAAGGCCGTTAATGTACTTTACAGTATTCATATAGTCTCTATGTTTTTCAAAGGGTAGGCCAAAAATTATATGGGCAATTGTTTTAATGCCTCTGTTATGTAATAACAAAACCTGTTCTTTAAAAACGCTATTCTCATAGCCTCTGTTTATTATTTTTGCAGATTCTTCGTTTGAAGTTTGAAAACCAAGTTCAACCCAAGTTTCATACTGATTTGAAATTTCTGCTAAAAGATTTCTTATGTCTTCGTCTATACAGTCGGGCCTAGTTGCTATGGAAATGCCAACTATATTTGGATGACTCAAAGCTTCATAATATTTTTCCCTTAAAACCTCCACCGGTGCAAATGTATTTGTAAAGGACTGAAAGTATGCTATGTACTTGTCAGACTCACTTTTGTGTTTCAAAAAATTTATTTGTGAATCAATCTGTTCAGTTATGGATAGTCTCCTACTTCCTGCAAACTCTCCTGCACCTTCGTCGCCACAAAAAATGCAACCGCCTTTTCCATTTAATCTATTTGGGCAGGTAAATCCTGCGTCAATGGAAACTTTAAGAATCTTTTCTCCAAATGTATTTTTTATATAAGTTGATAAATCGTTATATCTTTGCATGCCATTATACCTATTCTAATTAATATAACACAATATCATTAATTCTTTCTTAAATCTTTAAAAAAGTTTTGTAAAAGACAGAGAGACTCTTCCAGTAATATTCCACCTTCAAAGTCCACTGTGTGATTAAGTTCTTTCCTCTGTAAAATATTATCCACCGAGCCTACAAAACCCCTTTTTATATCATAGGCGCCAAAATAAACTTTTTTTATTCTTGAATACACCATCGCAGAAGCACACATGGCACAAGGTTCTAAAGTTACATAGAGTTCACAGTCAATAAGTCTCCAACTTTTTATTTTTTTACTAGCCTCTTCAATGGCAATAAGCTCTGCGTGCTTAAGAGGATTTTGTAAAGATTCCACCAGGTTATGTGCCCTCGCAATTACTTCGTCATCTTTAACTACTACACATCCCACTGGCACTTCTTTTAATTCATATGCCTTTTTTGCTTCATTTAAAGCCTCTTTCATAAAGAAAAAATTTTTATCTTCCATTTAACCCTCCGACTTTTATTATAGTACATTTGGAAATATTTATCTCTTTTATGTTTGAGAATTAGTACCAACTGTGATATTCTTAAGTTAAAGTAAATTTGAAGGGAGCTACAAATGTCTGAAGAATTTTTTTCTGATGCCCCTTATGGAGAGTTGGGGTTAATAGTATTAAAAAGTTGTTGTCAATTAGGTAAAGAAGTTGATGGATTTTTAAAAGAACAGTACGGTATAAAGGATCCAGATTTTACATTTATTACCGACATTTCTGAAGTGAGATTTTCGAATGGAGAAGGAAAAGTCACTATCAACGAAACCGTTAGAGGAAAAGATATCTACATCCTAGCAGATATCGGTAACTACGGACTTACTTATAAAATGTATGGCATGGAAACAAGAATTGGTCCAGATGAACACTTTGCCGACATTAAAAGAGTTATCTCTGCAATTAACGGAAAGGCTAGAAGAATAAATGTAATCATGCCACTGATGTACTCAAGTCGTCAACACAGAAGAAAGGCTAGAGAGTCATTGGACAATGCAATGGCATTACATGAACTTCAACATATGGGAGTACATGGAATTTATACATTTGACGTACATGATCCAAATGTTCAAAATGCAATCCCACTACTAACTTTCGAAAATATTTATCCAACTGCAGAAATTGTAAAAAAATTTGTGGAAAAGGAAAATATAACACAAGAAGAATTAGAAAAAAATGATATGATTATCATAAGCCCCGACACTGGAGCTATGGCAAGGGCGGTTTACTATTCAAACGTTTTAAAGCAAGACATTGGTATCTTCTACAAGAGAAGAGACTACAGTAGAATAGTTGACGGAAAGAACCCTATAGTTGAACACAAGTACATCGGTCAAGATGTTAAAGGTAAGGATATCTTAATCGTAGATGATATGATTGCATCTGGAGAATCTGTACTTGACATCTGTATACAACTTAAAGAGCAAGGTGCAAAGAGAATATATGCAGCAGTATCATTCTCACTATTCACAGAAGGCCCAGCAAAGTTTGACGACTTCTATGAGAGAGGACTACTAAATGCAGTTTACTCAACTAACTTAACCTATGTTCCAGATGAAGTAAAGAATAGACCTTGGTTCAAACAAGTTAATATGTCAAAACTTTTAGCTAAATTTATCTACAATATAAATCTAGATATTTCACTAAGTGGACTACTAGATAAGACAAGAGGAATTAAGAGAATAGTTAAAGATTAAGTTTTAGCCCTTGCATTGCAGGGGCTTTTTGTTTTTCAATAAAAGAGGAGGGTCTCCCCTCCTTTTATAGTCTCATAAGATAGTTGTATGCACCAAGGGATGCAGTCGCTCCACTTCCCTGTGCAATTACAATTTGTTTAAAGGCACTGTCGGTGCAGTCTCCCGCAGCATAAACTCCTTCAATACTTGTAGCACCAAATTTATCTACCAATATTTCACCAAATTTATTTTTTTCGACATTTTGAGTCCATTCGGTGTTTGGCACAAGACCAATTTGAATAAAGCATCCATCAATATCTTCTTCTATGATTTCGCCATTCAATCTGTTTTCATATTCAATGGACTTTAATGTCTTGTCACCTTTTAGGGCCTTAGTATTTGCATTTGTAACAACTCTTACATTTGAAATTTCTTTAAGTTTTTCTTGTAAGACATTGTCTGCCTTAAGCTTGTCAGAACGTTGTAGCAACAATATTTCACTTGCTATGGAAGAAAGTTCAATGGCGGCTTCAACTCCCGAGTTACCACCGCCTATAACAACCACCTTCTTGTCTTTAAAAAGCGGTCCATCACAGTGTGTGCAATAAGCAACGCCTTTATTTTTAAATTCTTTTTCTCCAGGAATTCCCATGGACCTCCATCTTGCTCCCGTTGCAATTATAATTGACTTTGCAGGAATTTCTCCTCTGTTTGTTTTTAATTTTAGAGGAGAGCCCTCCACTATTTCAATCGCATCTACATCATCATAAATGGAAACTTTATATTTATTTAAATGTGAGCGAACACTTTCCATATACTTAGGACCTTCTATATATTCCATTCCCGTAATATTTTCGATTCCCGAAGTATCTTCAACCTGTCCACCATATTCCTTTGCCACCATTGCCACATCTAGACCTTTTCTCGCTCCATAAATTGCAGAAGTTGCCCCTGCTACACCTGCACCTACAATAAGCATGTCTAGAGTCTTATCTATGTTTAATTCCTTCTTTGAAGAGTCTCCAATAACTTTTTCTAATATTTTATCAAGGCTGGTCTTGCCAATATTAAAAGTCTCGCCATTTAAAAAAGTTGTTGGAACAGACATAACGTCTCGCTCTTCAACATAGTCCTTAAAGAAACTTCCCTCCACCATGGTGTGGGTTATTTTAGGATTTAGTACAGCCATTATGTTTAAGGCCTGTACTACTTCAGGACAATTGTGACAACTCAAACTAACTATTGTTTCAAAATCAAGTTCTTCTTCAATGGATTTTATCATTTGGATTTGCTCTTGTTCAATCTTTGGAGTTCTTCCTCCAACTTGAAGTAACGCCAATATAAATGACTCAAACTCATGACCAAGTGGAACGCCAGCAAAGGTTACTCCACTTATCCCTTCAGAAGTTAATTTGAAACTAGGTTTGAATTTCAAATCCTCTTCCACTACAGATAACTTGTCTGAAAGAGATGCAATCTCTTCAACAAAATCCGTAAGTTTTTTAGAATTTTCGTCATCTCCCTTAGATAATAAAATTACAACTTCCCTTTCGAGAAGTTGTAAATATTCACGTACTTGATTCTTTAAGTTCGTATCAAGCATTAAATCTTACCTACAAGGTCAAGACCTGGAGTTAATGTTTCTCCTGATTCTTTCCATTTTGCAGGGCATACTTGATTTGGATGTTCACGTACGAATTGAGCAGCTCTTAGCTTGTCATATACTTGACTTGCATCTCTACCAATTCCATCCGCATTTATTTCTACAGTTTGAACAATTCCGTCTGGATCGATTATGAAAGTTGCTCTTTGAGCAAGTCCAGCTTCTTCGTCTAACACATTGAAGTCTCTTGAAATTTCTTTGTGTGGATCAGCTAGCATTGTGAACTCAAGCTTGTTAATAGCTTCTGAATAGTCATGCCATGCCTTGTGCACAAAGTGAGTGTCTGTTGACATTGAGTACACTTCTGCGCCTAATTCTTGTAACTTTGCATATTGATCTTGCATATCTTCAAGCTCTGTTGGACATACAAAAGTAAAGTCTGCTGGGTAGAACATTAATACATTCCACTTGCCTTCAAAATCCTTGTTACTGATTTCAACAAATTCTTCTTTCTTTGGGCAATATCCCATAGTCTTAAACTCAGGGATGTGCTTTCCTATTTGTGACATAATACCTCCTAAAAATTAATTTTCAAAAAATTATTTGATATTTATTATCAATTTGAATTATAGCATATACCTTATAGTTTTGCAAGGTATTGTTGATAAAAATTAAATTCATTTGATATTGTTACAATGTTTTATAATCATTACAATCATTTGTGTTTAAATTATATTTCCTCAATTAAAAAAGGACGCCTTAGACGCCCCTTTAATTATCTATTCCATTTGTGATGGAAAGTTCCTTCCCTATCTAACCTCTCAAAAGTATGAGCTCCAAAATAGTCCCTAAGTCCTTGAATCATATTTGCTGATCCTGGATAGGTCTTAAGGCTGTCAAAATATGAAAGGCCACTGCTAAGTGCAGGTATAGGTATTTCAAGTTCCATTGCTTTTGCTACAACTTTTCTAAGTGATTTAGAGCAATCTTTTACTACCCCTTCAAAAACAGGACTTAGTAGTAGATTTGAAAGTTTTGGATTTTCTTTATATGCATCCATTATTTCTTTTAATAATCTACCTTGAAGTATACATCCCGCAGTAAATCCTTCTGCAATTGATTTATAGTCAAAGTCCCAGTTGTACTGGGCTGCAGCTTCTTTTAAAAGCGCAAAGCCTTGAGCATAAGCTATGATTTTCGAAAGTAGTAGAGCCTTTTTAATGTCGTCTCTCCAAGTTTCAATATCAAGTTTTTCATGGTTTTCCCTTGGATAAAGCTCATTAAATTCTTTTCTTTCTTCGAACATTGACGAAATAACCCTTGCATTTAATCCAGCAACTAGTACAGAGGTTTCAACTCCCAAGTCGATGGCTTCAAGAGCCGCCCACTTGCCTGTGCCCTTATGCTTAGCTTTGTCCTTAATGTTTTCTAACAAGTAAGAACCATCTTCGTCCTTTTCTTTTAAAACATTAACAGCAATGTCAAGTAGGTACCCCGATTGTATACCATCTTTAAAATATTCAAACTCCTTCGCCATTTGATCGTTGTCAATTTTAAAAGCTTCACGAAGAATCAAATACATCTCTGCAATAATTTGCATGTCACCATACTCAATGCTGTTGTGAACCATCTTCACATAGTGTCCTGCACCGTCAGTTCCAGCATACTTACAGCAAATACCGCCTTCTTCGTTTTTTGCAGATACCGCTTCAAGAAGTTCTTTCACATGTGCATAGGCCTCTTTGTCTCCACCGGGCATAATTGCAGGGCCAAGTCTTGCTCCCTCTTCTCCCCCAGAGACTCCAACGCCTAAAAAGTTAATGCCATGTTCCAACAAATCATTTGTCCTTCTTATGGTGTCTTTATAATATGAATTGCCCGCGTCCATTATGATGTCATCTTTTTCTAAATATTTTAAAAGTTCATGACACATTTGGTCCACTGGATCTCCAGACTTAATCATAAGAAGAACTCTTCTAGGTTTTTCTAAACTTTCCACAAAGTCTTTCAGGGAGGAAAAACCCTCTAAGTTACCTGTGGCATCTTCTTCTAAAGCCTTCTTTAACGGCTCTTCTGACCTGTTGTATACAGCAAGCTTATATCCTTTGTCTGCAAAGTTAAGTGCAAGGTTCTTGCCCATTACAGCCATTCCAATGATTCCTAATTTATTTTTAGACATTTTTCCTCCTCTAATATTCTATACAAATAAACTTAATATTAATGCTACTATAAGACCAGTTAGTCCTATCAAAGTCTCCATAACTGTCCATGAACGCAATGTGTCCTTTGTGCTTAGTCCAAAGTATCTGTTAACTAGCCAGAATCCTGAGTCGTTAACATGACTGAAAGCAGTTGATCCAGCTGCAATTGCAATTACAACTAGCGCTGGTTCTACTGAAGTTCCTTGGATAATAGGAGCTACGATTGCCGCTGCTGTAGCCATTGATACGGTAGCAGAACCTGCTGAAACTCTTACTACAACCGCAATTATAAAAGCTAATATTATTGGACTTAGGCTTAGTGTTGCAAATGACTTTCCAACTGCATCACCAATTCCAGAGTCTACAAGAACTTGTTTGAACACACCACCTGCTCCAGTTACAAGGATAATAAGTCCTGTTGAGTTAAGAGCAGCATTTGAAACTGATTGTATGTCTTCCATTGAAAGTCCTTTAAATCTTCCAAGGATTACAAATGAAAGTAGACATGCAATTATAAGAGCTACAATTGGATGACCTATAAATGAAAATACGGTTCTCATGGTGTTACCTTCAGGTAGCATAGCAGCTGTTGCAGTGTTTAGAAGAATTAACACGATTGGGAATATGATTAAGAACATTATTGAACCAAATCCTGGTAGCTCATGTTCCTTTGCTTCAATAACATTGTTATTAACTTCCATATACTCAGGAACTTCCGCCATAATCTTTCCACCAATGTAATGTCCCCAAAGAGGTCCAGCTATAATTGCTGCAGGAATACCACAGATTATACCGTAAAGAATAACCTTACCTAGGTCCGCTCCAACAAGTTCAGCAACCATGATAGGTCCTGGTGTAGGTGGTACGAATGCGTGAGTTACTGCAAGACCTGCAAGTAGTGGAATACCATAAACTAGTACAGATTTTTTAGAACTCTTTGCCAGTGCATACACAAGTGGCACTAAAATTATAAATCCAACGTCAAAGAAAACCGGAATTGAAACTAAGAACCCTGCTATTAGCATTGCCCATTGAGCTTTTTCTTCTCCAAAGATCTTCAAGAAAGTTCTAGCAAGTTTTTCAGCTCCTCCACTAATCTCAAGCATTGCTCCAAACATTGCTCCAAGACCGATTACAGTGGCTAAGAAACCTAAAGTTCCACCCATACCTGATACCATAGAGTTTACAATCTCTCCCAGTGGCATCTTAGTTGCTACCCCCATAAATAAACTAACTATTAATAGGGAAATAAATGCATGAAGTTTTACCTTCATAACTAAAAATAATAAAATTCCTACCGTTACAACTAATAACAGTATAAGCGATGTTGCTGACATAACGCCCTCCTAAATATTTATTTATCATCTACAGAACTTGAAAGATTTGCAAGCTCATGTAGTAATGACCTATTTTGTGCAATGGCCCTCTTATATATATCGAACTCCTTGTCCCTTCTGTAGTTTTCAATAGGCAAGAATTCCTTTCCAGATATGAAGTAGTCCTTTGCGTCATCAAGATTCTTTATCTTTCCAATTGCAAGAATACCAAGCAAGAACGCTCCAAATAGCGGTCCATCTCCCTGCTCAGTAACAAACACAGGCCTGTCAACTATGTTGCAAAAAGATTGAACCCATACATCCGATTTGGTGAATCCACCATTTACATAAAATTCATTTACCTTTGTGTCGGTGGCCTTAAGTAGAACTTCAAACACATCCCTTAAACAGAATGACACACCTCTAATGGCAGCTATTAAGATGTCCTTTGAATCATGACCATGGGATAGTCCCAGTGCACAGCCTTTTAAATCTGCATCCCAATAAGGTGCCCTTTCACCGGAGATAAATGGAAGAAATACAATTCCATTTCCATAGTCCTCTGGGTTAAGACCTTCGAAAACTTCATCAAGGTGCTTATCAATACTTAAATTATTTCTAATCCATTCATAGAAAATTCCACCATTATTAATTGCGCCACCAGAAACATATAGCTCATCACTTAAGATATACGAAAAAATTGCACCGTTTTCGTCAATAAGTGGATGATCCGTAACAACCCTAAGGGCTCCAGAAGTTCCCACTGTGGACACTGCAGTTCCCTTGTTTAGACCATGGGATCCAAGATTTGCAAGACAGCCGTCACTGGCACCAAGAACTATTGGAATATCTTTTTCAAGACCTATATCACTTTTAAACTCATCAGTTAATTCATCCATAACATGGGTTGTACTAAATACCTTAGGCAAGTTCTCTTCAGTTATGCCTGCATATTCTAATGCTTTTTCATCCCACTTTCTAGAATGAATATTATACATTCCCGTTGCAGATGCTATGGACTGGTCAACAACCCATTCCCCTGTCATCCAATGTAAAATAATTTCCTTTATACCAACAAATCGTTTTGCATTTTTAAAGATCTCTCTTTCTTTCTCTCTTAAGTAAATTATTTTATAAAGAGGACTCATTGGATGAACCGGTGTTCCCGTTTCTCTATAGATTTCAATGCCCTTGCCGTCTTTCTTTGCCCTTTCAACAAAATCTTGACTTCTTCTGTCATTCCACAGCATAACATTTGTAAGTGCATTGTTATCTTCATCTACTGCAACAAGAGAGTGCATATATGCAGATAAGGAAATAAAACCAACTTCTTCCCTCTCAACATGAATTTTTGAAACAAGTTCCTTTAACACAGAACTTAAATTCCACTTAATGGCATCGGGCTCTTGCTCCATAAAACCGCTTTCCGGCTTTACAATATTTGAGTTTCTATAGCTTTCATTAACTACAAAACCCCTTTCATCATATACAATTCCCTTGATAGTAGTAGTGCCTATGTCTATACAGATATATCTCATAAAATCACCTTTCATTCACTTCAATATTTTAACCATCTCTTACTTTTAATGATATAGTATTTTAATTAAAATATCAATGTAGTTTATTGCTCATGATTATAATAAAATCCCAAAATTTCAAGTTTTTTATCGAATTCCTTTGTTATTTTATTTCTTTTGAAATTAAATTCTCCTAATGCGTCAAACTCCACATAGCCCATTAGCGAATTGGTAATAAAACCTGAATCAAAATCATTTAAGTCATCTTTTTTAATAAGCGCTTCCTCCACATCAAATTGCCTAATGAAAAAATTTCTCATAACGCCATTTAAAATACCTGTAGAAACCTTTGGTGTAAACATTTTCTCGTCCTTAATAAAAAAGATATTTGATACTGCACCCTCGGCAATATAGCCATTTTCATTTATAAAAATCGGTTCAAAAAAACCTTCTTCTTTTGCCCTTCTCTTCTCCAAAATATTATCCATATAATTAGTAGCGAGAACCTCTCTCCGGCCATCATGATGAAGCGACAGCTAACCGAAGGTGACAACAAATCTACAAAAAAAGAACCCAGGATTTCTCCCAAGTTCTTTTGACTTTACTTTGTTAACTCTTTAAAACACACTTTCATTAATCATTTTATTTCCACCTACAGCTGTAAGTTTTTGTACTTTTTCTCTAGAAATATAACCCTTTAGTGATTGTGGTGCTCTGTTTTCTCCTGTTAATAGAATTGGCATATTTAATAGTCCTCCTACTGGTCCTATTACTAATGCATCCATCCACTGTTCGCCATTTGCAACAAAGATTTCGTCTGACTTTTTAATTCCATTAACCGCTATATCCATAGCCGTATCATATCTTGTGTCTCCTTTTAATCTTTCTGACACTGTTGGTAGTGAAGATTCCAGTCTCTTTGATACTGTTTTATAACCACCAACAATTGATACTTTCTTAATACTAAGTTCTTTTATGGCATCTTTAACTGAATTTGGTAAACTATATTCTCTTACCAATAGTATTGGATAGCCTTCCCTTGCTGCGTAAGGTCCAACTGTTAATGCATCTGCAAACACTTCTCCAGATGCTATTACTGCATGTTCTAGATTCCCAGTTTTAGCAACTACTTTCTTTGCTACTTCTGCTGATGTTTCATATCTATCCCAACCATAAATTCTTTCTACACGATCTTTGTCGATTTCAGCTAGCTCTCTTCTAACAGTTTCTGAAACAGATGATCTTCCACCAACAATTATTACATCACTAGCGCCAAGTCTTTTAATTTCCGCTTCTACTCTAGGGTCTAGCTTGTATGGTTTTGTTAATAGGATAGGCGCTTTTAATTGCTTTGCAAGTACTGATGCTGTCATTGCATCTGGGAAGTTAGAAGCATCAACAACTATAACAGTGTCCGCTGAACCAAAGTAGTCCTTAGAAATCTTAATAGCTGTCTCAATTCTATCTTTTCCATAAACTCTATCTCCTTCAGGTCTTGTTAGTATTTTTGACTTAACCTTTACAGCTTCTGACTTTTTGCCATTATAATAATTTTCAGTCCATGCAACTACTTCTGTTTCATCAGCTACCTTATTTCCTGGAATTATTATTTTTCCAGTTTTTTCATCTACCTATACATCTTTATTAGTTGTCTTCCATTTAAGGTCCATGTCGTCTCTTGTTACTACAACAGTTACAGCTTGTTTTGAACCTTCTGGTATATATGTTACATGAATTGTTCTAACACTACCATTTTTTCTTGGTAATGTTATTTCAACACTTCCATTATCTTTAGCTTCTATATTTGGTTTTAATGGATCAATACCTTTTTCTATTATGTCTGCTGTATATACTGTATCCTTATTAAGAATTCCTTTAACTTCAGGTTCCCATCCATTAAATGCATATGTGCCTGTTCCATCCATGTTAATATCTTCTGGAACTGTTATGTTCTCTACACTAGTTCCCTTTGAATATAAAAATGTCATTGAGAATATATTTCCACTGTCATTTTCAATAAAATATTCCGCATTGTTTTTAAATGACTTATTTAATACAAAATTGTTAAATTGGTTTTTTGGCATCTTCCAAGTTACTCTTATCTTTCCATTAGCTGCTGGTTCTTTAAAAGTATAGGATGCTACTTCAACACCATTTTTATCTTCCGTTGTTATATTTACCTTTTGATAGCCTTTTAGAATTTTATTAGCATAACTTTCTGCTAATTCCATTGCTTTTTGTTTTGCATTTGATTTTGTTGCTATAAATTCTTCCGTCTCTCTTATAGTGTCTAATTTCCCATCTTTTTGCTCTATTAATACAGCCTTGTATTTTTTCATATTAGATTCATTATGAAATATAACTTTGAATTTAGCTGTACCTATTTCATTTGTCCCTCTATAATCTTTTCTTTGAAAAGTAAAATTTAACTCTTCTCCTATAAGATCATTAACTTTTATCTTATCTGCATCTACATTTAACTGTGAACTTATTTTTGAAATAATTTCTTCTTTTAATTTTTTCTCCGCTAAATCTTCTTTATCTTCTCCTGGATACTGTTTAGCTATACTTACGACATCAATGGCATTTTGGTTTTCTACTTGGAAAGTCACAAATAAATCATCAAGTGTATAATTTCCGCTAGAGCTAACAGCGCAGTTTGATAGCAAAGAATTTGCCAGTCCTATTCTATCAATATCTTTAAGTAATGTTTCTTTATAATTATCTCTTATAAATATATCTGCTTCTCTTTTTTCTTTGTCTAGAACAGCATAATACATAACTTTATTACTTTTCATATGACTTTTTACTGTGTTATTAAATGATGAACTTATCGAACTATATAGATCTTTTACAAATTTAGTTTCACTATTTCCTTCCGCAAACACCGTCCCTATACTTCCAAAAATCATAGTGAAAGCAAGAAACATTGCCATTATTTTCCTTTTCATTTTATCCTCCTGTTAATTATAGTTACAAATGTTTTATCAGACTTCAGCACTAAAGACAAACTAACATTCATCCTACATACCACCATCAATTTCTATCTCATCATCCCTGTCCATTCCAAAGTACTCTTTTACCGATTACAGGTCGTCCCGGTCCCGGAGAAATAATTACATTATCAAAGTCAAGTTTCAAAAGTTCTTCGAAACTTATTTCATCATTTTTTATTACAATTGGTTTCTTTCCAGTAACCTCAGCCACCAGTTGAAATAGGTTGTAAGTATATGAATCATAGTTATCTATAATTAAAGTTTTCATTTTCGCTTCTTAGTTGTTTGAATAATAAAATTATATAATACTATGGGGTTTAAGCAAATGAAAAACCCTCCTACTGTGCAGTAGCAAGGGTTTCTTTTAATATTCTAATGTATCTATAATTTCTCCTGTTTCAATGTCAATTAGTTTTACATCTTCTTCTGTTATAACTGCAATTGATGCGCTGCCATCTTTTGGTATTGTGGTTGACCCTGGGTTAATAACTATTATTCCATCTTCTTCTTTTAACACCTTCACATGGGTGTGTCCGGACACTGAAAATTTTGCGCCCTTTTCCTTGGCCCTTTTTATCCTATCTTCTTCACTCTCTTCGTATCCATGGATACCATAGATTTTTACGTAATCAAATTTAAAGAGCTGTTCTTTTTTGCTAAGATCTTTTCCTATAACCATTTCGTCCACGTCTGCGTCACAGTTGCCTCTAATGTAGTAGATGTTGTCCTTTTCTGCAAGTAGTTTTGCAAGTTCTTTTGGATTGTAATTTTTTGGCAGGTCATTTCTTGGACCATGATATAGCACGTCTCCACAGTGAACAATGTATTTGCAATCTTCTAATAGTTTTAGTGCTTTTTCCACTTCGACTATGTCTCCATGTGTGTCTGATATTATTCCTATTTTCATTTTTATTACCTCCCTATGCTATAATACTTGTGGGGTGAATGTATTGAAAAAAATTGATTCAACTTTTATAAAATTCGCCATTGTCGGTGTTGTAAACTCCATTGTTGGAATGAGTATAATGTTTATTTCCTACAATGTTCTACATCTTGGATATTGGTTGTCCTCGTTTTTGAACTTCTCTTTGGCAAGTATACTATCTTTCTTTTTAAATAAGAATATTACTTTTGAGTCAAAGGGCAATACTGGGACAAAGGCAATTCGCTTTGCATTAAACATTGCCATTTGCTACCTTATTGCATATGGTATGGCAAAGCCCTTTACCATGTGGATTTTAAAGGGTCAACCAGTTAAAATTCAAGAAAATATCGCAATGCTCATTGGCCTTGGACTCTTTTCTATTTTAAATTATTTTGGTCAAAAGTTAATTGTCTTTAAATAGGTCTTCTGATTTTTCTTTTATGATATAGGAAGGCCTATTTTTTACTTCTTCATATATTCTTCCAATGTATGAACCGATTATTCCTAAAAAGACTAAGTTTACTCCACCGATTATTAAAAGTAAACACACTATTGTTGCAAAGCCTGGAACGTCTTTACCCAGTGCCAAGGTCTTTATGGCAATGTATAGCGCATAAAAAAATCCAATGGCTGAAAGGATTGTCCCTAAAAAAATCGCCAGGTCCAGTGGGGCTGTGGAGAAGGAAATAATTCCATCAAGGCCATATCTGAAGGAGTCCATAAACTTCCACTTGGTCTTTCCCCTAAGTCTTTTGTAGTCTTTTATTTCTATATATTTTGTGTTGTATCCCACCCAGTTGAAAATGCCCTTTGAAAAGCGCCTCTTTTCGTTAAGGCTAAGGATGGACTCAACAACTTGTCTTTTCATTATTCTAAAGTCTTGAACGCCAGGGGTAAGTTTTACGCCTTTCCCCGTTCTATTCATTATCTTATAAAACTTTTTTGCACCAAAGTTGTAAAATTTACTGGTGGAATTTCTGTTCATTCTGATTGTGGCAACCACATCTGTGTTGTCGTCAATTTCCGAAAGCATCTGTGGTATTAATTCGGGAGGGTGTTGTAAGTCTGCATCCATAACACATACTAAGTCTCCCTTTGAAAACTTTAGTCCCGCCAACATTGCGGATTCTTTTCCAAAGTTTCTTGAGAATGAAATAAATTTTACTTTGCTGTCATTTGCAAAGTTCTTTATTATATTTAAACTATTGTCGCTACTTCCATCATCAATGTAGATGATTTCATAACTCATATCCATACTGTGTAAAACTCTCGTAAGTCTTTCGTTAAAAAGGTTTAGTGAGTCTTCTTCGTTATATACGGGAACTACAAAACTTATCATACAAACCTCCATATGAATTTATTATAGTTTAAAAGGGCGAAATAGTAAAAGGCCTTCTCAATGAGAAAGCCTATTTTGCTAAAATATCTTTTAAAAATTGTCCTGTGTAAGATTTTTTCACCTTTGCAACTTCTTCTGGAGTTCCCTTTGCAATTAGAGTTCCTCCTCCACTACCACCTTCTGGACCAAGGTCCAAAATATAGTCTGCAGTCTTTATAACGTCAAGATTGTGTTCGATTACAATAACTGTGTTACCTTGATCAACTAACATATCTAAAACTTTTATAAGCTTGTGGATATCTGCAGTGTGTAGTCCTGTTGTTGGTTCGTCTAGAATATAGATGGTCTTTCCCGTGGACCTCTTGGAAAGTTCCGTTGCAAGTTTAACCCTTTGGGCCTCTCCCCCAGAAAGTTCCGTGGATGGCTGTCCAATCTTTATATATCCCAGTCCCACATCATTTAGGGTTTGCAGTTTATTTGCAATGCTTGGAATGTTTTTAAAGAATTCAACGCCTTCTTCAACGGTCATATCAAGCACGTCATAAATATTTTTGCCCTTGTACTTCACCTGCAAGGTCTCTCTATTATATCTCTTGCCATGGCAAACTTCACATGGCACATAGATGTCTGGTAAAAAGTGCATTTCCACCTTTACTGTACCGTCGCCTTTACAAGCTTCACATCTTCCACCTTTAACATTGAAGGAAAATCTTCCCTTTTTATATCCTCTCATTTTGGCTTCGTTTGTAGATGCAAATAAATCTCTAATGCTGTCGAAGACCTTTGTATAGGTTGCAGGGTTGGACCTTGGAGTTCGTCCAATTGGAGACTGGTCAATTTGAATAACTTTGTCCAGTTGTTCAATGCCCTCTATGTCTTTAAACTTCCCGGGCTTTGTCTTTGCCCTGTTTAGTTCCTTGGCTAAAACTTTATAAAGTATTTCATTTACTAAGGAGCTTTTGCCCGAGCCTGAAACTCCTGTAACACAAGTTAGTACGCCCAGCGGAAAATCGACGTCAATATTTTTTAAATTATTTTCCTTGGCGCCCTTTACTTTTACAAAGCCTTTAGGCTCTCTTCTTGTTGATGGTATTTTAATTTTCTTCTTGCCTGAAAGATATTGTCCTGTTATTGAATCTTCGACTTTTATAATGTCGTCTATTGTACCTTCCGCCACCACATGTCCACCGTGAATCCCCGCACCGGGACCAATGTCCACAATATAGTCCGCCATTCTCATGGTGTCTTCGTCATGTTCCACTATAATAAGTGTGTTACCAATATCAGTTAACGACCTTAGGGCTTCTAATAATTTGTTGTTGTCCCTTTGATGTAGTCCAATGCTTGGCTCGTCAAGTACATAAACAACTCCCACAAGGGCTGAGCCAATTTGGGTTGCAAGTCTAATTCTCTGTGACTCTCCTCCAGACAAAGTGCCGGAAGCTCTGGACATGGTCAAGTACCCAAGGCCAACGTCGTCTAGGAATTTTAATCTGTTTTTGATTTCCTTTACAATATCATGGGCAATAACTTCCTTTGCTCCGGTCAGTTTCAAATTGCTAAACCATTCATAGGACTCAGTTATTGGCATATCTGTAATATCAATAATGTTTTTGTCTTCTATTTTAATAGAAAGATATTTGTCCTTTAGCCTCTTACCCTTACATTTTGAACACTCTATCTCCGTCATGTATTCGCCGATTCTATCCTTCATGTTGTCTGAGGCACTTCTATATCTTCTATCAAGATTATTAATTACACCTTCAAACCTTCCACGATATCTTTTAAATCCTGAGAAGTGGCTCTCAAAAGAAATTGTAATTTCGTCCTTTGTTCCATATAGAATTTCGTCAATCATCTTCTTTGGAGCTTCCTTAAAAGGCTTGTCTATTGGAAATTTGTTTTTGTCGAGAACTGCCTTTATCATTTCATAGTAATAGGTTCCAGGCTTTGAAGTGGCAAATGGATCCACTGCTCCTTGTTCAAATGAAAGGTTGTAGTTTGGTATAACTAGGTCCGGGTCTATTTTTAGATGATGCCCAATTCCGTTACACTCTTCACACATTCCATAGGGATTGTTAAATGAAAATGATCTTGGTTCTATCTCTTCATAGGACACATGGCCTTCAGGACAAGTAAGCTTCGAACTTAGTAGTAGCTCTTCTCCGTCGATTATGGAAATCTTTATAACTCCATCGGAAAGTCTAAGTCCCTGTTCGATTGAGTCTGTAAGTCTTGACTCAATTCCTTCTTTTACTATAATCCTATCTATTACTATATCTATATCGTGCTTTTTAGTCTTGCTTAACTTTATGTCTTCAGAAAGCTCAAACATCTCGCCATCTATAACGGCTCTGATGTAACCTTCCTTTCTCATGTTTTCAAGGAGCTTTTTATGCTCTCCCTTCTTTCCAGACACAATCGGCGCAAGAACTTGTAGCTTTGTCCTCTCTTCGTAGGACATAACCTTATCCACCATTTGGTCTACAGTTTGGCTGGTTATCTCCTTTCCACATACTGGACAGTATGGAGTGCCCACCTTTGAATATAGCAGTCTCAAATAGTCATATATTTCCGTTACCGTTCCCACTGTGGAACGTGGATTTTTACTTGTGGTCTTTTGGTCAATAGAAATAGAAGGAGAAAGTCCTTCTATATATTCTACATTCGGTTTTTCCATTTGACCCAAAAACTGTCTTGCATAGCTGGACAGTGACTCTACATATCTTCTCTGTCCCTCTGCATATATGGTGTCAAAAGCTAAGGATGACTTCCCCGACCCAGAAAGGCCAGTAATAACCACCATCTTGTCTCTAGGTATGGTTAGGTCGATATTTTTTAAATTATTCTCCTTAGCACCTTTTATTACAATTTTATTTAAACTCAATTAATCACCTAATATTCTCTCTTTAACTTCTTTAGTTGGTCACGGAGCACAGCGGCCCTTTCGAAGTCTAACACTTCTGCGGCTCTGTACATCTCTTCTTCAAGGTTGATGATAATCTTTTGAATGTCATCAGCTGTAATCTCTTCTTTATCTATCTTATAGTAATCATTATCTTCTGCTACTTTTGTAGCTGCAATAAGTTCTCTTATATCCTTCTTAATTGTAGTAGGGGTGATGTTATGTTCCTTATTATACTTATCTTGAATTTCCCTTCTACGCTTTGTTTCTGTAATGGCTCTGTCCATGGAGTTGGTCATATTATCAGCATACATTATAACTCTACCGTCGGAGTTTCTTGCGGCACGGCCAATGGTCTGTACCAGTGATGTCTCTGATCTTAAGAATCCTTCCTTATCTGCATCAAGTATGGCAATAAGTGACACTTCTGGCAAGTCTAAGCCCTCTCTAAGAAGGTTTATACCAACCAGTACATCATACTCTCCAAGTCTTAAGTCTCTAATTTTTTCCATTCTCTCCAATGTGTCTATGTCAGAGTGTAGATAGGTAACTTTTATATCTAGCTCTTCAAGATACTTGGTTAAGTCCTCCGCCATTTTCTTTGTCAATGTGGTTATAAGAACTCTTTCATTCTTTTCAACATTTTTATATATCTCCGTTACAAGGTCATCAATTTGACCCTTTGTCGGTCTAACTTCAATAACTGGGTCAAGAAGTCCCGTTGGTCTTATAATTTGTTCAACTTCCTGCTCTTCATGTTCTTTTTCGTATGGCCCTGGAGTTGCAGACACAAATAGTATTTGATTCATCATTGACTCAAATTCGTTAAACTTAAGTGGTCTGTTATCCAGTGCTGAAGGAAGTCTAAATCCATAATCCACAAGGTTTGTCTTTCTCGATTTGTCTCCTTCATACATACCCCTAACCTGTGGCAGAGTAACATGGGACTCGTCCACTATGGTAAGGAAGTCCTTTGGGAAGTAGTCGATTAGAGTATAAGGTCTTGACCCAGGAGCCCTACCACTTAAATGCCTTGAGTAGTTTTCAATTCCCGTTGTAAATCCCATTTCTGAAAGCATTTCAAGGTCATATCTCGTCCTTTGTTCAATCCTTTGGGCTTCCAACAGCTTCCCCCTGTCCTCGAAATATTTTATTCTCTCTTCAAGCTCTTCTTCAATTGTAACAAGGGCCCTCTTTACCTTTTCCTGTGAAGTGGCAAAGTGGGAGGCTGGGTAGATTGCAACGTGATTTCTCTCTGCAATTACCTCTCCAGTTAGTGCATCAATCTCTGTGATTCTATCAATCTCGTCTCCAAAGAACTCAACTCTAATGGAGTGCTTCTCTTCATATGCTGGAAATATATCTAGACTGTCTCCTCTAACTCTAAAGGTACCCCTTTCGAAGCTAATATCATTTCTAACATATTGAATGTTGATTAACTTCTTCATTATGTCGTCTCTGTCTTTAATCATTCCTGGTCTAAGGGAGATAACTAAATTTTCATAGTCAATTGGGTCTCCTAAGCCATAGATACACGAAACAGAAGCAACTATTATAACATCTCGTCTTTCAAATAGTGACATAGTCGCAGAGTGACGAAGTTTATCAATCTCATCATTTATAGAACTGTCTTTCTCAATATATGTGTCAGACTGAACAACATAGGCTTCTGGTTGATAGTAGTCATAATAGGACACAAAAAATTCAACCGCATTTTCTGGAAAGAATTCTCTAAACTCTCCTGCCAGTTGATATGCCAAGGTCTTATTATGTGCTATGACAAGTGTAGGCTTTTGAACTTTCTCTATGATGTTTGCCATGGTAAAGGTCTTTCCCGAACCGGTAACACCTTTTAAAGTCTGAGCCTTCATATTATTTTCTATTCCATCAACAATCTTTGCAATAGCTTCTGGTTGATCGCCTGTAGGTTTAAATTTTGAATGTATTTTGAATTCCATAACTCACCTCTTATGAACATTCGTTCGATACTATTATATCACTGATTCATATGCTTGTAAAAACAGAAAAATACCTCCTTTATCTTCCTCGATAAAGAAGGTATATGATTATTGTCTAAATAGTTCTACAATTTTATTGAACACATCTCTTAAGAATGCAGAAATTTGATCTAGTAGACCACTTTTTTCTGCTTCGTTGTATGCGTCCTTTGCCCCGTCAAGGATGGCTCCTCCCCATTTCTTTAATTGCTTTGCAACTTCTTCAGAAGTTATTGCATCGGTGTTTGCATATTTTTCAAAATAAGAAATAAGTTTGTCCATTTGGTCTTGGGTTACAACTTTGTCTAGGTCGTATTTAACCAGCGACTCTTCCACAACTCTTCTAATGTCTTCAAGAGTTGGTTGTTTGTCTTGATTATTTTTTATGTCCCCAAGGCTTGACTTGATGTCTGTAATTGCTTCGTCTAGCTTATCTGCATCAAATCCTTCCTTAGCCTTGTTCTCTTGGCTAATTTTATTAACAGTGTCAAGCTCATCTTGGGCAACTTCCATTCTCTCCTTGTCCAAGGTTTCGCCATTGGCTTCAAATGCCTTGTACACTCCAGTAAGTGCAGACTCACCTGTTACTGGTCTTATTGCTCCAACAAGTATTGTGGCATCTTTAACCCCTGCAGTAAGTGCAGCGTTTCTATATTGCTCCGCTGTGATTTGAGTAATGTTTTCAGGAGTCTTTATTTCAACTTCCACTCCCTTTCCCTCATTTTCCTTTGTTACAAGTACAGATGAAATCATATTTGCCGGATTTGAAAGATCTCCACCAATATACTTAACCAAATCCTTGTAAGTTACTTTTATGGAATTAATATTTTCTTTATTCTTAATTCCAAGTAACTTCATTGTACTGTCCTTTTGATTTTCGTTTAGGGTTTCCCCATATGCAAATGTGGGCTTGCCCCATCTTTCATTTATAACTTCTGTGTCAATTCCAGCAGCCTTTGCCATTGACGCATTAAATAATATGCTAAAGGCAAAAACGCCTGCTAAAGTCTTTTTGATTTTTGTATTCATCATTACCTCCTGAAGCTATTATACCATGAACAGGTCTAATGAAAATCAACAAAATTTCAACATTTATTTATGTCTTGCTGCATAAAAGGATAATGTTTTGTCATGATATAAAATCATTCCCTCGTCTACCATGGAACTTAAAAGATTTATGTCATTTACGTCTTCCCCTATGCCAAGCATATTACTATAGTAGCCTCCAATTGATGGAAGTCTCTTATTATTCAAGAGCCTATTAAACTCTTCTAAGTCTGAAGGTTTTTTGTCAGCTTTCCCTTCAGCTACAATGACAATTTTGTCATCTTCATTTTTTATTCTTACGGTAATATCTTTTACTCCATTGCTATACATATAGGTTAAAAGAGATACCGTTATTTTATTTGAAATAATAGCACTATCGTCCAGTATCATATTTCCTCCTTTTATATGCCAATATAATTGAATCGTAAAGTGGAACAAGTGTCGCTGCTACAAAGCCACCTGCAAATCCATTGTTATATAAGTTTAATCCACCATGTAGGTAGGCTAGGTTTGAAACCACTGCAACATGCACAAAGCCTGCAACGGCCCCTGCTATAAAACCATATTTACCACAAATTGGTGCAAGATTTGTTCCAAATAACATAATCATAAGTGATGAGGCAGAGTTTTCATCATAAATATTTAATAAAACAGCCAGTCTTGCTCCTATGAGGATAGGAATTGTATTTCTAGGATGTTTACCGAAGGAAGAAAATCCTACAACGGTCAATATCCCTCCAACAACTGGACCAGATAACTCACCACCAATTAGAAGTATATAGGTTGTAAAAATTATTCCCATAACTCCCATATTGAAAAGTGTTATTCCATATCCATAAAGATCAAAGAAATCTGCAACAAGCTGCCCAGTATTCTTTAGTAGTTCTTTATATTCTCTTATTATATTTCCGCTTTTAACAATCCCTATGCAAATCATAATAATAAAAATAATGTAAAGTATTATGGATAGTTCTAGGTCGTATCCACTGGAGATATAACTTACGGTTTCGATGTTCACATTAAACATCTTAAAGGTTGCCGTTATAAACATTCCAATGATGCCCGCAGTAAAGCCCACGTTGTATAAACTAAAACCTCTGTGAAAGTTTAAGAAAGATTGGGCAAGTGGTGGTATGATATAACCAACAAAAATCCCTGCAAGGTATCCTATGAGTATTCCCTTAAATAAATCTAGGTTCATTCCAAAGGCAATTTCACTTACCAGTGGTCCCAAGCATGATCCAAAAAGCGCCGGCAAAATATAGTTTTTAAATGGCAACTTAATTGACTTTGCGTAGAGATATACTCCAATTGTAATTGGGATGGAGTTTAATATATTCTTTCCGAAAAAAGAAAATCCAGACACAATAAATATACCTGCAATTAGTGGACCATTTATCATGGCGCCAACTCTCCTTGCAAGAAATATGGAAAGTAAAGTCATCATCCCACTATTAAATAGTGCCGCACCTAAATTTCCTATTTCAATATAATCAGTAGTCAAATTGCTTGGAGAAAAAAAGATTGTATTCATTCCGTCAAATATTTCTTTTGGACTATTTACAAAGAAAGAACTCAGTAGTAAAAGAAGTCCAAAGGCGTATAGAATTAAATATTCTTTTGTATTGCTGTCCATTTTAGAAATTTTTTGCATACTTCACCTCAATTATATTATCTCTTAAATTTTAACATATAATAGAATAGTATTGAAAATTTTAAAAAAAATAAATACCCGCTTATGACAGGTATTTATCAATATATTCTTCATATGTTCCCTCTTCAACTCTATAACTTCCATCATCAAATATTTCTACAATCTTATTTGCAACTGATGATGTGAACTGGTGGTCCAGTGAAGTAAATAAAATATTTCCTTTAAATGAAATTAATCCATTGTTAACAGCTTCGATACTTTCAAGGTCCAAGTGATTTGTCGGTTGGTCGAATATCAGCATATTTCTTGGCTCAATCATCATCTTTGAGAACATCATTCTAACCTTCTCTCCTCCTGAAAGAACTGATGAATCCTTAAGTGCTTCGTCGCCAGAGAACAACATCTTGCCTAAGAATCCCCTAATAAATACTTCAGAGTTTTCTGTAGAGTACTGTCTTAACCAGTCCAGTAGGTTTAACCCTTCAGTATCAAAGTACTTTGTATTGTCCTTTGGAAAATAATCATAGGATATAGTTTGTCCCCACTTATAAGAGCCTTCATAATCTTCTCTATTTCCTGTAATAACTTCAAAAAGTTCAGTTATTGCAATTTCATTTCCAATAAAACCAATTTTTTCATTCTTTAAAACCCTTAAATCAAAATCCTTTAAAAGAACTTTATCATCATTTTTAATAGTTAGGTTTTCAAAATTTAAAATTTCATTTCCCGGTTCCCTTGAAAGTTCAAAACCAACAAAGGGATAACGTCTAAGGGATGGTGCAATGTCATCTAACGTAATCTTATCAAGCAATTTTTTTCTTGAAGTAGCTTGCTTTGACTTTGACTTATTAGCAGAGAATCTTCTAATAAAGTCTTCCAGCTCTTTAATCTTTTCTTCCTTCTTTTTGTTAGCATCCTTTATCATCTTCTCAGCAAGTTTACTTGATTCATACCAGAAATCGTAGTTACCAAGGATCATTCTAATCTTTCCATAATCAATATCAACCATGTGAGTACATACTTCATTTAAGAAATATCTATCGTGGGATACGACAATTACTATTCCTTCGAAATCGAATAGGAAATCTTCTAACCACTTAACCGCCTTGAAGTCGATACCATTTGTAGGCTCGTCAAGTAAAAGTATTTCAGGTTTACCAAATAGCGCTTGTGCAAGAAGAACCTTAACCTTGTCCGCCTCTATTAAGTCCCTCATATACAGCTCATGCTTGTCAATATCTATACCAAGACCTTGAAGAATTGTTGAAGCTTCACCTTCCGCTTCATATCCATTTAACTCGCCAAATCTTCCTTCGAGCTCCGCCGCTCTTATTCCATCCTCTTCTGAAAAATCCTCTTTTGAATAAATCAAATCCTTTTCTACAGAAATATCATATAATTCCTTGTTACCCATAATTACAGTGTCTATTACTTTATGGTCTTCGAAAGCAAAGTGATCTTGGTTAAGTTTACTAAGTCTATCATCTGGACCCATGGTCACATTTCCCGTAGTAGGTTCCTTCTCACCATTTAGAATTTTAAGAAATGTAGATTTACCAGCACCATTAGCACCAATAACACCATATACATTTCCATCACTAAATATTAAATTAACATCTTCAAATAACTTTTTATCAGGAAAAGCCACAGAAAGATTATTAACAGTAAGCATAATGTTCCTCCTATTTTTTTATATCTAACATACCTATCTATTTTAATTTAAAAATGACATAACTTCAATCTTTTAAACAATAAAAAAAGATGTTGTAGAATACTCTAACTAACATCTATATACTCAA